>JAFAJB010000108.1 GCA_019236395.1 Cupriavidus sp. | reverse complement strand
GTCGTCGAATTCAATCGCAACGATCCTTTTTACGCAGCAAATGTCTGGCGTCAGGTGGACATTCACGCATTTTTGAAGCGCGTGGATAACACGACTCACGAGTCCGTTTTGTCGCCGCGCTGAATTGCCCTTATGAGGCTCTTGGCGTCCTCCAACGGTCGCGAAGGGTTGTGGATTCAACTGGTCGATGCAACACACTTGCGACGAGCTGCCGTCCGGGTAGCGTGATCCGCCGTTTGAACCGTTTGGCGAAATCAATGCTCCTCGGACGCGCTGAAACGCCGCCTGTAGTCTCCGGGACTTGTTCCAAGCCGGGCACGGAAGTGATTGCGCAATGTGGCTGCGGCGCCGAAGCCCACTTGCACGGCGATGTCATCCAGGGATAAGCCGGTCTCTTCGAGCAACACCTTGGCTCGACTTACCCGTTCGACAAGCAGCCATTCCCCAGGCGGCATAGCCATCATGTTGACGAAATGGCGCTGGAAAGTGCGGGCGCTCATTGCCGTCTGCTTTGCCATCCTTACGATCGGCCAGTCTTCTCCCAGTGTTGCGCGCACCGTGTCCAGCAGGGGAGCCAACGAAGCGCTGCTGCGCTTCGAGACCGGCTCGGCAATGTACTGGGCCTGCCCCCCTTCGCGGTGTGGAGGCATGACCAGCCGGCGAGCGACCTGATTGGCAGCGAGAGGACCGAAGTCCCGGCGAATCAGATGCAGGCACAGATCGATTCCCGCAGCGCTTCCGGCCGAAGTCAGGACATCGCCAGCATCGACGTAGAGAACATCCGCCTCCACCCGCACTTCCGGATACCGCTCCGCGAGTGCTGCCGCATGACGCCAGTGCGTCGTTGCCCGCTTACCGTCGAGCAGCCCGGCTGCGG
Organism: Cupriavidus sp.; assembly: GCA_019236395.1. GTDB lineage: Bacteria > Pseudomonadota > Gammaproteobacteria > Burkholderiales > Burkholderiaceae > Cupriavidus. The sequence goes on along the minus strand of JAFAJB010000108.1, from coordinate 7,535 downwards.
CCAATACAAACGCACCAGTGCAGATCGACATGACTCTCGCTCCGCGCTTGTTTGCCTTGCGCAACGCGAGGCAAAGCTCTGCCGGTACAGCGGCTTCGATACCACGCCACCCGGGGATGATGATCGTCTTCGCCTTCGACAAAAGTTCAAGCCCACCGTCAGCCTGCACCTGGATGCCGCCCGCCCCGCGCAACGTCCCGGAATCTGCCGAGCATGTCGCGAAGCGATACCAGGCATCGCCCATTTCCGGTCGGGGCAGACCGAACACCTCAACGGCGCAGCCGTATTCAAAAAGGCTCAGCCCGTCGTAGACGACGACTGCTACGAGCCCGCCATTGGCTCCGGAATTCGATGTTGTCTTTGGCACGAAAGAGATGGTTTGAAACAGCTATTGAGGCCACCTGACGAGGAGATTCCCCGCCATCCGTCACGCGACTCGCAAGTGCCGCGTCCAGCAAATTCCAGCGCGCGGACAGTTGGTGCCGTGAAGCACCATGCGACCCATTTTGGCATGATCCAGACGTTAATTGTCGTTCGTGCCACTAGTGAGTTTACCTACCCACCCCTATTCTGTGGTCGGTGACTCGCTGCCCGACGAGGGCACGACGTACACCACCACTTCACAACCCACAGTGAGAGAGAACGTGAAAGACAAACTACTAATGCTCCGCCCTGGCTTTTTTCAAGGCTCGGAAGGCCCCTTTTATTGCGGCGATGCCGTTGCTGTTGAAGGCCTGCTCAGCTTCTTCCCGCAGTTGCGTAGCCAGATCGACGTCGAGTACATCGATGCCCCGCGGCCGCGCCAGGCCATTGTCGAGTTGATCGGCGAGGCAAACCAGTCCGCCCCCGTCCTGGTACTCGGAGCCGGACGGGAGCCGGTTGACAACAGCGTGGAGGTCCGCGTGCACGGCCAGACACAGTTCATTGATTCACCCGACCATATCCGTCGATATCTGTCGTCGCAATATGGCGTAGCGCGTCCGGCTTCCTGACCGCGGCCTGAACCATGCCTGTCGCGCGAACCTGTCTCAGGTTTTAAGCAGCAGGTCTCGTGCGCGGGTCAGTCCATGGCCGGAACGCAAACTCGGCATGCGTAGAAAAATATTCCATGAAAGGACATCGTCCTGGAGATATTTGAAAGTTTTTTCCGCCGACGGACCACTACGATCTTGCCTACGACCTGAACGGGCAGGATCTCGATGAGAGGCCGGCCTGGAGGTCGAGGTGGGCCCCGGCACCGGTCAGGAAGACGGCACCACCGAACCTGTCGGGCAATGGCGTTGCCCTTCAGCAATACCTATAACCACATCGGAGACAAGTCATGAAATTTCTGCAATCGCTGCTGCAAGGGGCGATACTCGCGACCGTCCTCAGCTTCACCACAACTGCCGTACATGCTGAAGACCTGCTGGACACCGTCAAGGCCAGCGGCGTCCTCAAAGTCGGAATGGAGGGCACATACCCGCCGTTTGGCTATCGCAATGGGGACGGCCAGCTCGATGGCTTCGACGTCGCGGTGGCCAAAGCGGTGGCAGACAAGATGGGCCTCAAGGTTCAGTTCATTACCACCGAGTGGAGCGGCATCATCGCGGGCCTGCAGGCCGGAAAATTCGATGTCATCGTCAACCAGGTGAACATGACGCCGGCACGCAAACAGGCGCTGGATTTCACACAGCCCTACGTCTACTCCGCGGTCCAGGTACTTCAGCGCAGCAATGACAAACGCGAATTCGCGTCGCTGGAAGCACTGAAAGGAAAATCCGTCGGCGTCACGCTGGGGAGCAACTATGCCGACCTGGCGAAATCGGTACCCGGCATTCAGGTGCAGACCTATCCGGGCACCTCGGAAAACCTGCGCGATCTCGCAGCCGGCCGTATCGATGCCGCCCTCAATGATCGCCTGATGCTGCCGTACCTGATCAAGAACGCCAACCTGCCGCTTCGTACCGGCGCGCTGCTGGCCGGCACGAAGCTGGAGATGGGTATTCCGTACCGCAAGGGCAATCCCAAGTTCGCCAAGGCCATTGATGACGCATTGAATGCGTTACAGCACGATGGGACCCTGCGCAAGCTGTCCATCCAATGGCTCGGCACCGATGCCAGCCAACCCCTCGCACAGTAATCGCCGCCACGTCTGCCGACACGCCCATCGCGTCAGGTATGGGCGTGCCTGGCCATAGCAATGGATTGCATCATGAGCCCTTTTGATCTGATTGTTCATGCCTCCCCGGTGCTCCTGCACGGCGCCGCGATCACCGTGAAATTCGCCCTGGCCTCGATGATCTTCGGCCTGATGGTCGGGATCGTTGTCGCCATCATGGGAATCAGCGCCAATCCTGTCCTCAGCGGCATTGCCCGTGCCTATGTCAGCGTCATGCGCGGCACGCCGCTACTGGTGCAGATGTTCGTCGTCTACTACGGCTTGCCGGACCTCGGCATCGCCCTCGACCCCACCAGCGCCGGCATCCTTACCCTCACGGCCAATGCCGGCGCCTACCTCTCGGAAAGCATGCGCGGCGCGATCCTGGGGATCAGTCGCGGCCAATGGAGCGCGGCGCACAGCCTCGGGCTAACCCACCTCCAGACGCTGCGTTACATCGTCTGCCCCCAGGCATTGCGGCTGGCCGTGCCGAGCCTCGGCAATACGCTCATCAGCCTGATCAAGGACACATCGCTGGTTTCCGTCATCACCGTGACCGAGTTGCTGAGGTCGTCCCAGGAAATCATTGCTTCGACTTTCCAACCGCTTCCGTTGTACCTGTCGGTGGCCGCCATCTATTGGCTGCTCAGCACCGGATTGTCGTGGGTGCAGCGGCGCATCGAGGCCCGGCTGACACTGCGCGTGACACGCTGATCCAGCCATCTGGCAAAGCGCTACAACAACAATCTGCAAGCAGGAGACAAAACATGATTGCCCTCGAAGGCGTATCGAAATGGTACGGTCAGTTCAAGGTGCTGGATACATGCAGCACTCGCGTGGAGAAAGGTGAAGTCGTGGTCATCTGCGGCCCGTCTGGGTCAGGAAAGTCAACGCTGATCAAGACAGTGAACGGGCTTGAAGCGTTTCAGCAAGGACGAATCAGTGTGGATGGCGTAAGCGTCGGGGACCCGAAGATCAATCTTGCGCAACTGCGCGCACGGGTTGGCATGGTGTTCCAGCATTTCGAACTGTTCCCGCACCTGAGCATTCTCGACAACCTTTCGCTGGCGCAGGTCAAGGTATTGAAGCGCGGCAAGGACGAGGCCAGAGAAAAAGGCCTGAGGCTGCTTGAGCGCGTCGGCCTGAAATCCCATGCCGCCAAGTTCCCTGCGCAGCTTTCCGGCGGGCAACAACAGCGCGTCGCCATTGCTCGTGCCTTGTCGATGGACCCGGTCGCGATGCTGTTCGACGAACCAACGTCGGCGCTCGACCCCGAAATGATCAACGAGGTGCTCGACGTCATGACAGGACTGGCTCGCGAAGGCATGACGATGATTTGCGTCACGCATGAAATGGGGTTCGCGAAGAAGGTTGCCAACAGGGTGATCTTCATGGATAGCGGCGTCATCGTTGAAGACACAGGCAAGGAAGCCTTCTTCGGCGACCCGAAGTCAGCCCGTGCAAAGGAATTCCTGGCGAAGATCCTGCACTGATTCAGGATGCCCTCACATGAACACATGCGTCGGGGGCCAGCTCCCCCGACGGTACCCATCTCACGTGGTTCATTTCCCCAGAGTCGACATTCCATGAAAATCTCGGATCGCATTGCTTCAATTTCCCGCCTCGATCTGGTTGGCGCAGCCACTCCCTTGCAGAAGCTCGAGCGCTTGTCCCGCATGCTCGGTCGCGACATCTACATCAAGCGCGATGACACCACCCCGCTTGCCTTTGGCGGGAACAAGCTGCGCAAGCTTGAGTTTCTGGCGGCTGACGCGCTGCGCCTGGGTGCCGATACGCTGGTAACGGCCGGCGCAATCCAGTCGAATCACGTCCGGCAGACAGCCGCCGTGGCGGCCCGCCTCGGACTGCGCTGCCATGCCTTGCTGGAAAACCCAATCGACACCACAGACATTGATTACCTGCACAGCGGCAACCGCCTGCTGCTCGATCTGTTCGGCGCACACGGTGAGCCGGTAGCCTCGCTCCACGACGCCGACGCCCAATTGCAATCGCTGGCCGAACGACTGCGTGGCGACGGACATAAGCCCTACGTCATTCCGATCGGCGGGTCCAATCCACTTGGCGCCCTGGGATATGTACATGCCGGCCTGGAGCTGGCGCAGCAAGCCGATGCGATGGGCATTTCATTCTCGGCTGTCGTGCTGGCGTCCGGCAGTGCCGGTACCCACGGGGGCATGGCGTTGGCACTCGCTCATGCCATGCCGGAAACACAAGTCATCGGTGTTACGGTCTCGCGCACCGTCGAAGCGCAGGCGCCCAAGGTGACTGGGCTGATCGATGGAACGGCGGATTTGCTCGACGTCGAAGTTCCGGCCGGACTGCGGCTCGAACTGTGGGACGAGTACTTCCTTCCCCGCTATGGCGAACCCAACCAGGCGGCGCTGGAGGCCATCAGGTTGCTGGCCCGCACGGAGGGGGTACTGCTCGACCCCGTGTACACGGGGAAAGCGATGGCCGGTCTGCTCGACGGCGTGACGCACAAGCGCTTTGACGGAAGCGGCCCGCTGCTGTTCCTGCATACCGGCGGCGCGCCGGCGCTATTCGCCTATCGCGATGCCCTCCAGGCGCGCCCCTCTTAGCCATCCGCCTGCTGATCAACCATCCCGGCGGCACTCACAACCCTGGATGCCGCTTCGCATATCTTTGGAGAGACTCAATGAAGGAAAGCACCCATCTAGTTTGTGCCGGCCGCCACCCGGAGCGCTTCGGCGGCGTCGTGAACACCCCAATCTTCAGGGCGTCGACCATCCTTGCGGGGTCGATGGCCGAATGGGAAGAGATGAAGCGCGCCCGCGCTGCGGAAGAACCGGGGGCAACGACCTATGGCCGCTATGGCACGCCTACCACGCACGCTCTCGAAGAAGCCATTGCTGGTCTGGAAGGCGGATACCGTTCGCTTGTCTTTCCTTCCGGCCTTGCCGCGGTCAGTACTGCGCTAACAGCGCTACTGTCGGCAGGTGACCACGTACTCGTCACCGACAGCGCCTATTCCCCGACCCGCGCTTTCCTGGAGCGGGTCCTGGCGCGCTTCGGCGTCGAAGTCGAGACCTATGATCCCGTTGACGGCAAACCGATCGAGGCCCTGCTGCGGCCGAATACACGCGTCGTATATGTGGAATCGCCTGGTTCGGAGACCTTCGACATCCAGGACATTCCTGCCATCTCCGCGGCGGCGCACAAACACGGCGCTTATGTCGTCATGGATAACACCTGGGGAACGCCACTCTATTTCAAGCCGTTTGTGCACGGGGTCGACGTGTCGATCCAGGCCGCCACGAAGTACATCGTCGGTCATTCAGACGCGATGCTCGGCGTTGTAACCTGCAATCGGGACACCTGGCCTCTGGTCAAGCAGACGACTCATGACATGGGGCAGACCGCAGGCCCGGATGACATCTATCTGGCTCTGCGCGGCCTGCGTACATTGGCCGTCAGATTGCAGCGCCACTGGCAATCAGGGCTGCGTGTGGCCCAATGGCTGGAGCAACAGCCACAGGTCGAGGCGGTTCTGCATCCCGCCCTGCCGTCCCACCCAGGACACGCACTATGGAAACGAGACTTTACCGGAGCGTGCGGCCTCTTTTCGGTGGTGCTGCGTACGACCTCAAAGGCGTCGCTTACGGCCTTCATTGACGCGCTCGAGCATTTCGGTTTGGGTGTCTCCTGGGGTGGCTATGAAAGCCTCGTGATTCCATTCACGCCAGGATGTGCCGGCCCGCGCTGGCCCTACCAAGGACAGGCAGTGCGCCTGCATGTGGGCCTCGAGGACCCGCAGGATCTGATCGACGATCTACGGCGCGGTCTGATGGCATGCTCGACGCAAGACGCCCGCGCGCAAAATGAGGAAGCTGACTACGACCAGACCTGCCCCACCTGAGGTACGACACTGCCGCGTCACGATGACTCGCACCGCTCCACGCCCGCATGACTCGCCAGTCAACGGTGACCTCTTCAGATCACGCCGTCGCTCAGCATGTCGCGCAGCTTGAATTTCTGGATCTTCCCGGCGGGCGTAGCGGGCATCACGTCTCGCACGACCAGCCGTTTCAGGATGGACTGTATCGCGACCTTCTGTGCCTTAAGGAACTCCGGCATGCCTGTGAAGTCGAGATACCGACCCGGCTTGGGCACGACCACGGCACAGGCTCTCTCGCCAAGGCGCTGGTCTGGGAGCGACCAGCTCGAATGAAGCGGGGCGTCGTTCGCCGAGTAAGAGAAAAATCGACGGGAAGCATTGCGCGGTAGGCGACAGGAAGGCCCTGCAGACCGGGACAAACCGGCTGCAGGGCGGATACCTGCCCTGTGCTCGTGCGCGTTAACTGAAAGGCGTTTGCGGAATGCCCATTACCGTGTGAATGCCGTCGAGATAGTTGCCAAGCCGCCCCCACGGATCGCGCCGACGATGACTCGACAGCTGCTCGTGGCTGCGCAGCCCTCATGCAATGCCGGGATTGCCATCCATGCCCGTCAGACGCGGCAGATTCAGCGCACGCGGCTTGATCACTTTCTGGTCGCGCAGATACTTCGCAACGACATCCCAGATTGGCTCGCCGCCCGCATTTTTCGCGTCTTCTGACACCGGCGCCCAACCTGCCACCTTGTAAGTCTTGCCGGCCTCGATGGGCTTCCCATGCAGCAACATGCCGCTGATGCGATTGCCTGTGCCCGCGTTCGGACTGCACACATACTGCAGACCGCCGACGCGCACCATGTCACCGCCCTGCTGGTAGTACGGGTCGGGGTTGAAGAGGTTATCGCACACGTCTTCAAGGATGGTCTTGATGGTGGCACCCGTCATCGGCGTCACGGTTGTGTATGGGTACGTGATGGCGGTCTGGTCCAGCACGTTTTCCATCAGGATCGGCTGCCCCGGCAGCAGCGACGTGCCCCAGCGGAATCCCGGCGAAAACGCGATCTCCGCATCTTTGGTGGCCATCAACGCATCAAGAATGAGCTGGTCGAAGGTGCCGTTGAAATTGCCGCGCCGATACAGCAGGTCTTCCGTCACTGCGAGTTGTTCGCTCAGACGCGATTCATACGGTGCGCGGACCTTCCGGATGAGCGCCTCCATCTCCGGATCGGCAGGCAACAGATTGGCGAACACCGGCATCAGCTTGTAGCGGTAGTCGACCACCTTGCCACCCTTGACGTCAAGGTCCAGCACCGCCAGGAACTTGCCGTTGCTGCCCGCATTGGTGACCAGCGTCTGGCCGCCCGCGTTCTTGACGATGATCGGGGCCGGCACTCCATCATGCGTGTGACCACCCAGAATGGCGTCGATGCCGCGCACGCGCGAGGCCATCTTGAGGTCCACGTCCATGCCATTGTGTGAAAGCACAACCACGGCCTGCGCGCCCTTGGCACGCGCTTCGTC
>JAFAJB010000061.1 GCA_019236395.1 Cupriavidus sp. | reverse complement strand
ACGTGCAGCAGCAGGTCGGCATGAACGGTTTCATCGAGGGTGGCCCGGAACGCCGCCACCAACTGCGTCGGCAGGTCGCGGATGAAACCAACCGTGTCGGACAGCACCACGTTTCCGAGACCATCGAGGAACAACCGCCGCGACGTGGTATCGAGCGTGGCGAACAACTGGTCCGCCGCATAGGCACGGGCCTTGGTCAGGGCGTTGAATAGCGTCGATTTGCCAGCGTTGGTATAGCCGACCAGTGAAATGCTCAGCGTATCGTTGCGCGCGCGGGCACGGCGCTGCGTATGATGCTGGCGCTGCAGACGCGCCAGATCGGCCTTGAGCCGCTTGGCGCGGTCGTCCAGCATCCGGCGGTCGAGTTCGAGCTGCCGCTCGCCCGGGCCGCCGCGCATGCCGATACCACCCTTCTGCCGCTCCAGATGGCTCCAAGCGCGAACCAGGCGCGACGCCTGGTATTGAACCTGCGCCAGCTCCACCTGTACCTTGCCGACGTGGCTCTGCGCGCGCTGGCCGAAGATATCGAGGATCAGGCCTGTGCGATCGATCACGTGACGGTTCAGGAAGCGCTCGAGGTTACGCTGTTGGGCCGGGCTCAACGCGTGGTTGAACACCACGACATCGGCATCCAGCGCATCCGCCGCCTGCCGGAGTTCCTCCGCCTTGCCCGAGCCGATGAACAGCGCGGGATCGGGACGCGAACGCTTGCCCGTCAGCGTGTGAACGGGTGACGAACCGGCCGTGGTAGTCAGCAGCGCCAATTCGGACAGGCTTTCCTGGAAGTCATGCTTGCCGAAATCGACGCCCACCAGGATGGCGCGGGTTGGTTCGGTCTGGGAGGTGGCTCTGGGTTGCAAACGGGAGGACGCGGAGCGCCGGAGGAGTCGTTGTTAAGACAAAGTCTGGCCGCGTTGGCACAGCCAGTCACACCCTGATGCCGCAAGGCTCGGGGTCGGACGGGGTTGCGATCGGGAGGCGGCGGATGGTTTCGCCCGTTCAGGACGAGGGAGACGGCTCGTAAGCCGGGACACGCAGCGTGACGGCCGCACTACGATGCGGCCGCCCACGGGAGAGGAAAAATCAGCTCTCGGAAGTATCATCCACGCGGAAATTGACCGCGCGCGCCGGCACGACGGTAGAAATCGCATGCTTGTAAACCATCTGCGTCACGGTGTTGCGCAGCAGGACGACGTACTGGTCGAACGACTCGATATTGCCTTGCAGCTTGATGCCATTGACGAGATAGATTGAAACCGGCACGTGCTCTTTGCGCAGCGCGTTCAGGAACGGGTCTTGTAGCAATTGCCCTTTGTTGCTCATGGCACACTCCAAATTTATAGATTTAGTGGTAGATCATGGGGACGAAAATCCCCGGTTCAAGTCAGTTGGCGCAAGATCGCGCCGGAAAAAAGTCAAAAAACTGTACCAGGCTGGCATCAACGTGCAGGGTTTCCCCCGCTACCGTGAATTTAGCCGCAGTTCCAAACGAACGCAAACGAAACTTGGCCGCCTGAAACGCCCCATACCCGGGTCAATCCTTCGATTCGGCGTACGGGTTTTTGTTCGTACGAAATTCGATCCGAAGCGGTGTTCCCTTCAACTTAAACGCCTCCCGGAAGCGGTTTTCGAGGTAACGCCGGTACGCGTCGGTCACCCCTGACAGCCCATTGCCGTGCACCACGATGATCGGCGGATTGGAACCACCCTGGTGCGCGTAGCGCAGCTTCGGACGCCCCATGCCCACGCGCTTCGGCTGTTGAAACTCCACCGCTTCATACAGCACACGCGTGAGTTGCGGCGTCGGCAGTTTGACCATCGCAGCAGCGTAGGCGTCGTCGACCGAGCGCAGCAGCGCGCCGATACCGGTTCGCTCACGCGCGGAAACAAAGTGGAAGTTCGCGAAGTTCAGGAACTGCAGCTTGCGCTCCAGATCGTGCTTGATGCGATCGCGGGCGTGGCCATCGAGGCCGTCCCACTTGTTCACGCCAACCACCAGCGCCCTGCCGGACTCGACGATAAACCCGGCAATGTGGGCATCCTGCTCGGAAATATCCTGCTGTGCATCGAGCAGCAGCACGACCACGTTGGCATCCGCAATCGACTGCAACGTCTTGACCACCGAGAACTTCTCGATCGCCTCGAACACCTTGCCGCGCTTGCGCAACCCAGCCGTGTCGATCAGCGTGTACGGCTTGCCGCCGCGCTCGAATTCCACATAGATCGCGTCGCGCGTGGTGCCCGGCATGTCGAATGCAATCACGCGCTCTTCGCCAATCAGGGTGTTGACGAGCGTGGACTTGCCGACATTGGGACGCCCCACGATGGCGATCTTGACACCGCGCTGACCGGCATCTTCCTGCTCGGCCAGTTCCGGACGCTCCTGAATGGCCAGGTCGAGCGCCTCATCGACGAGTTCGCTCACGCCGTCGCCATGTGTCGACGAGATCGCGTAGGGATCACCCATGCCGAGCTCATAGAAATCCGCCGCCACCGAGGTGTATTTCATGCCCTCCGCCTTGTTGACGGCCAGCATCACGCGGCGGCCCGTCTTGCGAAGGTAGTCGGCAATGACGCGATCCTGCGGCGCGAGACCCAGACGGCCATCGACAAGGAAAATTACGACGTCCGCTTCCACCACGGCCTGGCGCGTCTGCTTCGCCATTTCGGCGACGATGCCATCCTTGGCGACGGGCTCGAAGCCCCCCGTGTCGATGGCAATGAACGGACGATCGCCGATGCGGCCCTCGCCGTAATGGCGGTCCCGCGTCAGGCCCGGCAGGTCGGCGACAAGCGCGTCGCGCGAGCGGGTCATACGATTGAATAGCGTCGACTTGCCCACATTGGGGCGACCGACGAGTGCGATAACTGGTTTCATGCAATAAACGGAAACAGGGGGCGGCCTGCGCCGTCCCCCAGCAACTCCGGAGTCATGTTGATCCGACAACCACCGTGCTCGCGCACGGCTGGTCGCTTTTCCTGTCGGCGGTACTGGAGCCTCGGGCTCCTCTTCCGCGGTTGTTGGCACGACCAGGGATCATGCTACCGGATTGAGGCCACCCGTGCGACAGGGGCACGGGCGGCCTTGCGTGCGTTACGTGCGCTGGCGATCAGTCCGGCACGAAGCCGTAGATATCGCCATCGCGGGTCTGGACGACCAGCGTCTGGCCAGCCATGACCGGCGCCGCGGCAACTGCGCTGCCATCGGTCTTCATACGAGCCAGCATCTTGCCGTCCTCGCGCGACAGGAAGTGGACATAACCTTCATAGTCCCCCACCACCACCGATCGGCCCACGGCCGCCGGTGCGCCAAGACCACGATAGCGCAGGTCGGTATTCTTCCAGCGTTCGTTGCCGTTCTGGCGATCGAACGAATACACGGCCGACGTTTCGTCGCTGGCAAACAGCGACGTGTCATCCTGCGCCAGGCCGGTCGGCGACGAGAAATCCTTGCCCCACTGCGGCTGGCCGTTGGCCAGTTCCAGGCACGACACGCGGCCCTGGAATGTCGTGGCGCACACCTGGCGGCCATAGACCGCCGGCATGCCGGTCACGTCATTGAGGCGCTCGATCTCGGAAACACCCTTCGGGTACGACACTGTGCTTTCCCAGCGAAGCGCGCCATTGGACGGCGCCAGCACCCCGAGCTTGCCGCCCGGGAAGCCGGTGACGATACCGTCGCCGGCGAACACCATACCCATGGCGGCACGCAGGTTCAGCGGCGTCTGCGTACGCTGGTAGATCCAGCGGCGTTCGCCAGTCATCGCATCCAGGCCGATCAGGCGTGTGTCCGTGGTACGCACCACCACGAGACCATTGCCAACCAGAGGGGCCGACAGCACTTCGCCGTTGACCTGCTTCTTCCAGATCTGCTTGCCGCTGCCATCGAACGCGTAGATCGCGCCCTTCTCTCCCGCCACGGCCGTCACCGAGCCATCGGTGCCGGGGCCCGAGGTCAGGTCCAGATCGGTCTTCGCCTTCCAGCGGGTCTGGCCGGTCGCGCCGTCGAGCGCAAGCACCGTACCGCCTTTCGACGAGACATAGACCGTGCTACCCGAAGCCACGGGTGCCATCACGTACGGACCGCTCTTGCCCACGTCGGCCTTCCAGGCCTGCTTGACCGACAGCGTCGCGGCGAGCGGCTTCAGCTCCGTGGGCGGATGCTTGTTTTCCTTGCTGAATAGCGAGCAGCCAGCCAGCAGGCCAAGGCAGGTGCTGGCAACAATCGTGCGGGAAGCAGCTGCGCGAAGCAATGACGTCATACGGTACGATCCTTATTGAGGAACTGGGGCCGCTCAGGCCGTGCCCAGCGCGTCGAGTTTGAACTGGATGATCTGGCGCATGGCTGCTTCACCGCCGCCGAGCTTCTCAAGCGCCTGGCGGTAAGCGCCACGCGCTTCCTCGCGCTTGTCCTGCGCGGCCAGCAGATCCCCGCGGCGATCCGCGAACAGCGCCTGGTACGGTGCGGCGGGCTCGTCCTTGAGCAACGCCAGACCCTGGTCATAGGCCTTTTCGTCGAGCAGCACGCCAGCCAGACGCACGCGCGCCAGCGGTGCGTAGTCTTCGCTGCCATGGTCGATCGCCCATTGGAGCTGGGTCTTGGCGCCGGCCAGGTCGCCGGCATCGTAGAGCACCTTGGCCGCAACCAGCGCACTCATCGGGCCATAGGCGGTCCGGCCAAACTTGTCTTCGAGGTCAGTGGCCGCGCGCTTGACGCGTTCCACGTCGCGGCTTTCCGCAGCCTTGGTGACCTGTTCATACAACTGCGCGGCGTCGCGCGCCTGCAAGCGTTGCCAGTAACCCCAGCCGCTCCAGGCCGCGAACGCGAGCAAGACGACAATCAGCGCCCAGGTGACGGTATTGCCGTACTGTTTCCACCAGGCCTTGAGACTCTCAAGCTGTTCCTGTTCTTCTAGATCGTAAGCCATGTCGAGGCAGTTACCCGCTTATGTTGAACGTATCCGGCCGCTGCCGAAGCAGAGGCCGGGTGACTCCGTGGCAGATTGCCGGATTATTGCTCGTCGCCTTCGATTTCATCGACCATCGCGTCGATGATGAATTCGACCACCTGCTCGGCCGGCACGCTGGTCTGCGCGCCGCCTTCAGCGCCGTTGCCGCCGCGCAGCTGCTTGACCTGCACCGTACCTGCGGCGATTTCGTCGTCGCCAATGATAACGGCAAAGGATGCGCCACTTGCATCGGCCCGCTTCATCTGCGACTTGAAGCTTCCGCTCTTGCCGTCCGGCGTGGCGTGCAGCACCACGTCCAGGCCCGCATCGCGCAGGCGCTCCGCGGCAATCATCGACTGCTGGCTCGCAAGCTCGCCCTGGTGGACCATATAGACGTCGCAGCCCTGCGCTTCGGGCACCAGGTTTTCTTCGCGGATCAGTTCGATAATCCGCTCGATGCCCATTGCCCAGCCGCACGCCGGGGCAGGCTTGCCGCCCATCTGCTGGATCAGCGGATCGTAGCGACCACCGCCGGCGATGGTGCCCTGCGCGCCAAGCTTGTCCGTGATCCACTCGAACACGGTCAGGTTGTAATAATCCAGCCCGCGCACCAGACGCGGATTGATCTTGTACGGAATGTTGTTGGCGCGCAGGATCGTCTGAACGCCTTCAAAGTGCGCCATCGATTCCTCGCCAAGGAAATCGATCAGCTTCGGCGCGTTGGCGGCCATTTCCTGCAGCGCCGGATTCTTCGTATCGAGCACGCGCAGCGGGTTCGTGTACAGCCGGCGCTTGCTGTCCTCATCGAGGATGTCCCTGAAGCCCTCCAGATACTTGATGAGTTCCTCGCGGTGCGCGGCACGCTCATGCGCCTGGCCCAGTGAATTGAGCTCGAGGCGGACGTTGACCAGCCCGAGATCGTCCCACAGACGCTGGCACATCAGAATGATTTCCGCGTCGACATCCGGGCCGGCAAAGCCGAGAGCCTCGGCGCCGAGCTGGTGGAACTGGCGATAGCGGCCGCGTTGCGGACGCTCGTGGCGGAACATCGGACCCGTGTACCAGAGGCGCTTGGGGCCGTCGTACAGCAGGTTGTGCTCGATCGTGGAACGCACGGCCGCAGCGGTGCCTTCCGGACGCAGCGTCAGGTTCTCGCCATTCAGCGAATCGGTGAAGGAATACATTTCCTTCTCGACGATGTCGGTGACTTCGCCGATGCCGCGCACGAACAGCTGGGTATGCTCGACGATCGGCGTGCGGATCTGCTGGTAGCCATAGGCACGCAACATGCTGCGTGCGGCACTCTCGAACATATCCCACAGCGGGGCGTCGGTGGGCAGCATGTCGTTCATGCCCTTCACGCCCTGCAGTGCCTTGGCGGCCTTCGTCTTCTCTTCGCTCATGTCTGATTTGTTGTTACGGTGATGCCTGATCCTGTCGCGACAGCGAAAGGGCCATCAGGCCGCCGCTTCCTGTGTTGCCTGTGCCGCGCCCGGACCGTAGTGGGTGCGGACGTATTCGTCGACGATCGCCTGGAATTCCTGGGCGATATTCTCGCCGCGCAGAGTCTTCACCTTGACGCCATCGACGAACACCGGCGCCGCCGGCGATTCACCCGAACCCGGCAGCGAAATGCCGATGTTGGCGTGCTTGCTTTCGCCCGGACCATTGACAATGCAGCCCATCACGGCCACATCCATCTCTTCCACGCCGGGGTAAGCCGTCTTCCAGACCGGCATCTGCTCGCGCAGATACGACTGGATGCTGGCCGCCAGTTCCTGGAACGTCGTGCTGGTGGTACGGCCGCAGCCTGGGCAGGCGATCACCATCGGGGTGAAGTTGCGCAGGCCCATCGTCTGCAGGATTTCCTGACCGACGTAGACTTCCTTCTCGCGCGGGGCACCGGGTTCCGGCGTCAGCGAGATGCGGATCGTGTCACCGATGCCCTCCTGCAGCAGCACCGACAGCGCGGCCGTCGATGCCACGATGCCCTTGCTGCCCATGCCGGCCTCGGTCAGACCCAGGTGCAGCGCGTAGTCGCAACGGCGGGCCAGTTCGCGGTACACCGCGATCAGCTCCTGCACTTGCGAAACCTTGCACGACAGAATGATCTGGTCGCCCGGCAGGCCAATCTCCTCGGCCTTCTGCGCCGATTCGATCGCCGACGTGATCAGCGCTTCAACCATCACGCTCTGTGCGGGCCACGGCTCGGCACGCTGGGCGTTCTCGTCCATGATGCGCGCGAGCAGGTCCTGGTCGAGACTGCCCCAGTTCACACCAATGCGCACCGGCTTGTTGTAGCGGCACGCCATTTCGATCATCTCGGCAAACTGCTTGTCGCGCTTGGCGCCCTTGCCCACGTTGCCCGGGTTGATCCGGTACTTCGACAGCGCCTGCGCGCACTCGGGATAGTCGTGCAGCAGCGTGTGGCCGTTGTAGTGGAAATCTCCCACCAGCGGCACGTTCACGCCCATGCGGTCCAGTTGCTCGCGGATAGCGGGCACCGCGGCTGCAGCTTCCGGCGTGTTCACGGTAATACGAACGATCTCGGAGCCGGCGCGCGCCAGGTCCTTGACCTGGATGGCGGTGCCGATGGCATCGACGGTATCGGTATTCGTCATCGACTGCACGCGCACTGGCGCGCCGCCGCCGATCGTGACAATGTTGTCACCCCACACGACGCTGGCCTGACGCGACATGCGACGCGACAGCGGACCCGGAATAACGGGCTGGAAAGCGTTCTGGTTCATTGCATTACCACCTTCTTGCATGGCTGGCCGCGCCACCCTCCGCGCATTACTGCAGGGTCAGGCGTGCCACGTTGTTCCGGTTGGCCGAATGGAAATTCACAGCTGCACCATTGTGCGTCAGCGATTCCACGCCCTTTACATTTCCAAGGATGACCTTGTAGGGACCGCCTGCGCCGCCGCCCGAGACGGCATCGCCAGCCTTGGCGGTTCCGCCCAGGATGACCTTGCCCGACCGATCGCGCACTTCATACCAGGAATCGGCGGAGAAGCGAATCTGCACGGCACTTGCGCCCGGCGCCGCGGTAGACGCCTTTGCATCCGGCGTTGCGGCAGCCACGTTAGTGGGCGCGGACACTGTTTCGGCCGGGGTCAGCGCTCCACCGGTTGCCAGCGGCATGCCAGTCGATGTTTTCGCCGAATCCGGTGTCTTTGCCGATGCCGAATCCGGTGTCTTTGCAGATGCCGAATCCGGTGTCTTTGCCGGTGCCGGGTCCGGCGTCTTTGCCGGGGCCGGCGCGGCCTGTACCGTCGGTGCCGGGGCGGCCTGTGACGTCGTCGCAGCCGACGCCGGCGCGGTTTCCGAAGGCGCCGGCGAATCGTTGCCCGTCATCACCGGCGGCAATGCTGCGCTCACCGTGCCGTCATTGTTGCTCTGTTCAGTGGCCCGTTCCTCTACGACCGGTGCCGGCGCCTCAGCAGTCTTCTCGCTATGCGCCTTCATCCATGCCTTGGCGTGGTCGAAGCCGAAGTACGCGCCGACGCCAGCCAGTGCCAGCACGCAGACGAGCCAGATCCAGCGCCCGCCGCCCGCACCACCGGTACTCTTCGTACCAAAGCGTTTGCGATCGTCGAAGGCCTGGTTGAGCGCGCCTTCATTCCGGCGCGTGATCCCTGTCACGGGCGCTGCCTGGGCCTGCGCGTGATAGCGACCCAGCAACCCGTCGATATTGACCTGAAGCGCGCGCGCATAGGCACGCATCACGCCCTTGGCAAATGTCACGTCGGGCAAGCTCGACACATTGCCGGACTCGATCGCCACCAGCTTCGACGATGCGACCTTCAGCCGCGCGCCGACATCTTCCAGCGACAGCCGCTGGGCTTCACGGGCTTCTTTCAGTTGCGCCCCGATTTCGCGGGCCACGGCCTCGCGGTCGGAGTCTGTCGCGCCACCGCCGACGTGTTCCGTCGTTGCGGCCTGGCTGTCGGCGCGCTCTTGTTCACTCATCCCAAGCTCCTCTCTCGTATGCGGTCAGCTCGCGCGAGTCCGGGAACCGGCTCCGCAGTTGCGCCGTGAGTGCGTTTTGTGTTTCGGTGTCGCCTTGACGGCGGGCAATGCGCGCACCCAGCCAGAGGGATTGCGCGCTGACGAAGCGGCCGCCATTTACGCGTTCGACATACTGCCTGGCCTCGCCCATGTTCCCGCGCTGGAAGCTGAGTTGCGCGAGGTTGGTCAGAACGGCCGGATCATTGCGATCGTAACCGTAGGCTGTCTGCAGATTCTTTTCCGCCGACGCCAGGTCACCATTGCGCATCTCGCAGGCACCAAGGTTCGTCAGCGGCTTGACCGGTCCGTTGACCGACGGCGCCTGCACCGCGCGCTGCAGCGTGGCCTTCGCCTCCGCATAGCGCTTGCTCTGGCACAGGAACCAGCCATAGTTGTTCAGCACGTCCGGGTCGTTCTCGCGCATGCTCAGCGCGGTGCGGAAGCTGTCGTCAGCCAGGGCATTTTCGTTCATGCCCATGTAGATCAACGCGCGGACGTGATACGCATCGACCAGCGTCGGATCGATATTGATGGCCTGCTTGACCTCGTCAAGCGCCACCGGGTACTGACGCGCCTCAAGATACTGCGTAGCGAGTCGCAGCCGGATGGTGGCGCGTTTGTTGACGGAAGTCTGGTCGGAAGCGGTCTTGATGTCCTGCGCGGGTGCAGGCGGCAGCGAACAGGCGGACAGCATCAGCCCGAACAGGGCAGCGACAATCAGACGGGTCATGCAGGACGAGCCTCTCGAGGGGTGCCGGCCTCAACCACCGGCACCAGTGGCGTGATCTTGCCGAACTTGCCGCGTTCGGCCAGACGGGTACGATCCATGACCTCGCCGGCAAGCTGGCCGCATGCGGCGTCGATGTCGTCGCCGCGGGTCTTGCGGATCGTCGTGACGATGCCCGCATCCATCAGCACCTGGGCGAAGCGGCGGATCTGCTCGTTGTTCGAGCGCTTCAGCCCCGATTCCGGGAACGGGTTGAACGGGATAAGGTTGAACTTGCACGGCACGTCCGCAACAAGCTTCAACAGTTCCCGCGCATGTTCGACGCCGTCGTTGACGCCATCGAGCATGCAGTATTCGAATGTAATGAAATCGCGCGGCGCGAATGCCAGGTAGCGGCGGCATGCCGCCATCAGCTCGGCCAGCGGATACTTGCGATTGAGCGGTACCAGCACGTCGCGCAGCGCATCGTTTGAAGCGTGCAGTGAAACCGCCAGTGCCACGGGCAGGTCCTTCGACAGACGGTCCATCATCGGCACCACGCCGGACGTGGACAGCGTCACGCGCCGGCGCGACAGGCCGTACGCGTTGTCATCGAGCATCAGCCGCATAGCCGGCACGACCGCGTCATAGTTGAGCAGCGGCTCACCCATGCCCATCATCACCACGTTGGAGATGACGCGCTCATCCTTGGGGCCGCGGCCCAGCTGGGCGCGCATCGCGAATTCGGCCATCCAGAGCTGGCCAATGATTTCGCCGGTCGACAGATTGCGGGAGAAACCCTGCTTGCCGGTCGAACAGAACCGGCAGTTGACGGCGCACCCCGCCTGCGACGACACGCACAGCGTACCGCGCGTGTCCTCGGGGATGTACACCGTCTCCACCGCGTTGCCGGCGCCCACATCGATCAGCCATTTGCGCGTGCCGTCGGACGATAGGTTGTCCGTGATGACGGCTGGCGACCGGATCTCGGCCCGCGTCGCGAGCTTTTCGCGCAGCGACTTGGCGAGATCCGACATGGCGTCGAACTGGCTGGCACCGAACTGGTGGATCCAGCGTTGCAGCTGCCGCGCACGGAACGGCTTCTCGCCGAGCTCGCCGCAATAGGCGGTGAGCGCGTCCGCGTCGAAATCGAGCAGGTTGACGAGATTGTTCATGACGGCAGTTCCAGCTTGACTACAGGTTCAGTCGTGATGTCAGAGACAATCAGCGGCTGTAAACGTTCATGCCCGGGAAGAAGAAGGCAACTTCCACGGCAGCCGTTTCCGGAGCGTCCGAACCGTGCACGGCGTTGGCGTCGATGCTGTCGGCGAAGTCGGCGCGGATCGTGCCCTTTTCAGCCTTCTTCGGGTCGGTGGCGCCCATCAGGTCGCGGTTCTTGGCGATGGCGCTTTCACCTTCCAGGGCCTGGATCATGACCGGGCCCGAAACCATGAAGTCCACCAGATCCTTGAAGAACGGGCGGGCAGCGTGCACAGCGTAGAACTGCTCGGCCTCGCCGCGCGACAGGTGAACCATCTTGGCAGCAACGACTTTCAGGCCAGCGGCCTCGAAACGGGCGTAGATCTGGCCGATAACGTTCTTGGCCACGGCATCCGGCTTGATAATCGACAGGGTGCGTTCGATCGCCATGAAAAACTCCGAAAAATGAAGGGGTTACAAATGGATTAAACGTGCAATTCTAGCACGACCGCATGGCGGTTTCGAGCACGTGGTCCAATGCGTTCCCCAGCACGCTTGGCATGCCGGTTTTTGGCATACCAAGTGCCCCAGGAGGCTCATTTCGCACGAAACCCCCGGGAACGGACGCCCGCAAACCCCGTCAAATGTTTGCGTTTTCGGAGAACAACCATTTGATGGGGATATTGTTAATACAAAGCCCCTTGCAAATCCGCGGGCGCGATGCCACATTGGCGCTGTGCTCGCCGGGTTGCCCCGGCGCCTCACTGATACTGATGACAGGAGTCACCATGAACAACAAGCTGAACACCTATGGTTTCGGCAATAGTGCTGCGAACGTCACCGATGTGGCCGTCCGCAACCGGGTCCTTCGCAATACTTACTGGCTACTGGCCATTTCGATGATCCCGACCGTGATCGGCGCGTACATCGGCGTGGTCACCGGCTTCACGGCAATGATCGCTGGCAGCCCGATGATGTCGGCCGTGCTGTTCCTCGCGGTTGCCTTCGGCTTCATGTTCGCGATCGAAAAGACCAAGAACAGCGGAATGGGCGTGGTCCTGCTGCTGGCCTTCACGTTCTTCATGGGTCTGATGCTGGCGCGTATCCTCAGCTTCACGCTCTCGTTCTCGAACGGTCCGGCGCTGATCATGTACGCGTTCGGCGGCACAGCCGCGGTATTTGGCGTAATGGCCACGCTCGCCAGCGTCAGCAAGCGCGATTTCTCCGGCCTGGCCAAGTTCCTGTTCGTCGGCGTGATCCTGCTGATCCTGGCCAGCCTGGCCAATATCTGGCTGCAACTGCCGGCGCTGATGATCACGCTGTCGGTAATCGCCATCGGCATCTTCTCGGCGTTCATCCTGATCGACGTGCAGCGCGTGGTGAACGGCGGCGAAACCAACTACGTCACGGCCACGCTGGCGATCTACCTGGACGTCTACAACGTGTTCGTGAACCTGCTGGCCCTGCTGGGCATTGCAGGCGGTAGCCGCGACTAAGCGCTGCCAGCCAACGAAAAAGCCGCCCTCGGGCGGCTTTTTTCATGCACGCGCCACGCTGATTCAATCGCGCTCGAATACGGCGATCGACTCCACGTGCGACGTGTGCGGGAACATGTTGACGACACCGGCTCCGGCCAGACGGTAGCCGGCTTCATGCACCAGCAGACCCGCATCGCGTGCGAGCGTCGCCGGGCTGCACGACACATAGACGATGCGCTTCGGCAGCACGTCACTGCCGGCCTGGTGCAACTCGCCCAGCGCCTTGCAGACCGCCAGCGCGCCCTCGCGCGGCGGATCGACCAGCCAGCGATCGAAACGGCCCAATGCGGCGACATCTTCCGCGGTCACCTCGAACAGGTTGCGGCATGCAAACGACGTCTTGCCGGCCAGCCCGTTGTATTCGGCATTGGCCAGCGCGCGCGTGGTCAGCGCCTCGCTGCCTTCGATACCCATCACCGAAGCCCCCTGCGTGGCCAGCGGCAGCGTGAAGTTGCCGATGCCGCAGAACAGGTCGAGCAGGCGGTCCGTCGGTCGCGCATCGAGCAGGCGCAGCGCACGCCCGATCAGCACGCGGTTGATCTGGTGGTTGACCTGCGTGAAGTCGGTCGGCTTGAACGGCATGCGGACACCGAACTCGGGGAGCGTATAGGCCAGTTCCTGGTCGGCCGGATAGAACGGGTAAACCGTATCGGGCCCCTTGGGCTGCAACCAGAACTGCACTTGATGCTGATCGGCGAAGGCACGCAGCAGGTCCTCGTCCGCGGCGTTGAGCGGCTCCAGGATACGCAGCACAAGTGCCGTTACCTCCGCACCAACAGCCAGCTCGATCTGCGGCATGCGCTCGCGGATCGACAGGCCCGCCACCAGCTCGCGCAGCGGCACCAGCATCGCCGACACATGTGGCGGCAGGATCTCGCAGCGCGTCATGTCCGCGACATAGCTGCTCTTGCGCTCGTGAAAGCCCACCAGCACCCCGCCCTTCTTGGCCACGTAGCGTACAGTCAGGCGGGCACGGTAGCGATAGCCCCAGTCCGGCCCCGCGATCGGGCGGAACACGACGTCGGGCTTCACCTTCGACAGGTGCCAGAGGTTATCCTCGAGCACACGCTGCTTGATGGCAAGCTGGGCGCGCGAATCGAGGTGCTGCATCGAGCAGCCGCCGCACACGCCAAAATGCTGGCAACCGGGCTTCACACGCATCACGGATGCCTGTTTCACCTCGACGAGATGGGCCTGCTCGTAGCTTGGCTTGCGTCGATAGCTGCGATAGGCAACGGTTTCGCCCGGAAGCGCGCCTTCGACGAAAATCACCTTGCCAGGCGTGCCATCCTCGTTTTCCAGACGGCCGACGCCGCGCGCCTCCATGTCGAGGCTGTCAATCGCGACGATGGGATCGGCGGATGCGGAGGATGCTGCTGGAGCGGCGGACGCCACACCTGGGCGGCCCGCTTGAGTGGGCTGGGTAGACACGGCTTGAGACACCAGTGGGACCTGACGTATTGTTTTGCAGAAGCGCGATTGTAGTCCAGTCACGGCGCCGTCATGGAAGAGCCAGACGATGAGGCAAGCAATGGAACTGATTTGCTGGAACATCCAGTGGGGCCGGGGCGCCGACGGCAAGGTCGATCTGGCCCGCACCATCAACACCCTGCGCGGCATGGCCGATGCCGACGTGCTTTGCCTGCAGGAAGTCACACGCGGCTTCTCGGACCTGGCCGGGCAGCCGCAACGCGACCAAGTCGCCGAGCTGGCGGCGCTGCTGCCGGACTACCAGGTGATCTTTGCCCCGGGTGTCGACCGCACCCACCGTGACGGCAGCCCGCGCCAGTTCGGCAACGTCGTGGCCACGCGCCTGCCGGTGCGCGAGATCTTCCGCCATGCCCTGCCGTGGCCGGCAGACCCAGACGTCGCATCGATGCCACGCGTAGCGCTGGAAGTCACGGTTCAGGCTGGCCCGCAGCCGCTTCGCATCATCTGCACGCACCTGGAGTACTACTCGAAATCGCAGCGCGCGGCGCAAGCCGAGGCATTGCGCGACTGGCACGCACAGGCCTGCGCGCATGCTCGCCACCCAGGCCGGTCGGAAAGCAGGCCCGGCCCGTTCACGCCCGAGCCGCGGCCGAGCGAAGCGATCCTGTGCGGGGACTTCAACAGCCGGCCCGATGACATCGCCTATCGGCGCATGATCGAACCCTATGGCGACGGCACGCCCGGCTGGTGCGACGCCTGGGTCCATACACATCCGGGACAGCCGCACGCCCCCACCTGCGCGCTCTACGACAAGCAGCAGTGGCCGGAGCCACCATTTGCATGCGACTTCATGCTCGTCAGCGAGGATCTACTCGGGAGGGTACGGCGTTGCGAGGTCAACGGCCAGACTGATGCCTCGGACCACCAGCCGATCCACCTGACGGTGGACCTGTAGCTCAATCGTCGTCTTCGCTCTCGGGGCTCATCGGCTGCAGGCGGAAGGCACGCAAGTACTCCATCCACTGCTCGCCCGGCAGTTCGGCCAGCGTTTCCTGCACGAGCGCCACTTCCATGTCGAATTCGCGCTGCGTCAGGCCGCCGCGCATGAGCTGAAAGCGGCAGTACATCAGGTACGTGTTGACGACGTCGGTCTCGCAGTAGTCGCGGATCTCGTTCAGCTTCCCTTCCTGGAACGCGTCCCAGACCTTGCTGCCGTCCATCCCCATCTTGCCCGGGAATCCGCAGAGCTTTGCCAGGTCATCAAGCGGCGCGCTTGCGCGCGGCTGGTACATCGCCAGCAGATCCATCAGGTCCAGGTGCCGCATGTGATAGCGGCTGATGTAGTTGTTCCACTTGAAGTCACGGCTGTCGTCGTCGCGGCCCTCGCCCATTTCCCAGTAGCGCGGCGCGGCCACACCGTGGATCAGGCCGCGATAGTGCAGCACGGGCAGGTCAAAACCACCGCCGTTCCACGATACGAGCTGCGGACTGTAGCGCGCGATCAGTTCATAGAACTTCTGGATCAGCGTGGCCTCGCCATCCTCGAGCGTGCCGAGCGAACCGACATGGAATACCGCCGAACCATCGCGCTGCGTCCGGCGCAACACACAGGAGATCGCGGCCACGCGCTGCAGATGCAGCGGCAGGAAATCGGAGCCGGTTTTCTCCCGGCGAGCGGCAAACGCATGCTCGGCGACTTCGGCGTCGCTCATCGATGCGGGATGGTCATGCAAACGGCGCAGGCCGTCGACATCGGGAATCGTCTCGATGTCGAATACCAGCACAGGGGTCATAAAACGGCGTCCTTGCGTACACCTTGCGAAGCGAAATGCCGCTTGAGCTTGACCAGCGCTTCCTGCTGGATCTGACGCACGCGTTCACGCGTGAGACCCATTTCCTCGGCCAACTCCTCGAGCGTGGCCGGCTCGATGTGGTTGAGGCCGAAGCGGCGCTCCACCACATAGCGATGCTTCTCCGACAGGCGTGCCAGCCAGAGTTTCATCAGGTTTTCCAGCTCGCGGTGGGCCACCTCCTGATCGGGGGCGGCGTTATGCTCGTCGGACAGGAAATCGAGCAGGCTTGAGCCCGGGTCGAGATCGAACGGCGTGTCGAGCGAGGTGGTGTGTTCATTGAGTGCCAGCACGTCCTGAACCTCGTCCGGCGTCTTGCCGAGCAGGTGGGCGATGTCCTCGAGGCTGGCGTCGCGGCCGTCCGTGCCACCTTTTTCAAGATGGCGCTTGGCGCGCAGGACCTGGTTGAGTTCGCGAATCACGTGCACCGGCAATCGCACGGTGCGCGCCTGGTTCATGATCGCGCGCTCGATGCTCTGGCGAATCCACCAGGTGGCATATGTCGAAAAACGGAATCCGCGCGACGGATCGAACTTCTCGATCGCGTGCATCAGGCCCAGGTTGCCTTCTTCGATCAGGTCGAGCAGTGGCACGCCCCGATTGAGATAACCCTTGGCGATGCTGACCACGAGACGCAGATTGCGCTCGATCATCACTTGGCGCGCGGAAAAGTCGCCGCCCTTGGCCAGCGTGGAGAAATGCAACTCCTCCGGCGCGGACAGCAACGGCTTGATACTGATGCGATTGAGATAGTGCTGGACCGTGTCGGCGGCCAGTTCCGTATGCAATACGGTGCGGAAGTCGTCGGGCTCGGCAGCGGCTTCGGTGCCGCCCTCTTCCTCGTCGTCGTCGGATTCTTCCTCGTCGCCGTCATCGTGATCGGCATCGTCCGCATTCAGGTCTGTATTGCGCAAACCTGCGCGCGAAACGGGCGTGATCGGCTCGTCGGCGACGGGCACCATTTCGGAAGCAGGATCTTCGCCGAAGACCTCGGCGGCGATCCCGTCGTCATGTCTTGCCACTCCAGCCTTTCCTTCCGGCTGCTTGGGACGACGGGTCCTGCTGACAACTCCGGATGAGACAGTTTTCTGGCGTGGCATGAAACCTCACTGTGGCGGCAGATACCGCATCGGATCGACCGGTTTTCCGTTCTTGCGAACCTCAAAGTGCAGCTTGACCCTGTCAGAATCACTGTTACCCATTTCGGCAATCTTCTGGCCCTTGCGGACGGTTGATTGCTCTGTGACCAGCACCTTGTCGTTGTGCCCGTAGGCGGTCAGGTATGTGTCATTGTGTTTGATGATGACAAGATTCCCGTAGCCGCGCAAGGGGCCCACGTGAATCACACGACCCTCGTCCGCGGCCAGCACCGCATCGCCCTTTTTGCCGGCGATATCGATGCCCTTGTTGCCTTTGTCGTCAAATTTGGAGACCAGTTGACCGCTCGCCGGCCAAGCCAGGCGAATATCGGACGCTGGCGCCGAAGCGGCGGCAGCCGTGGCTGCTGCGGCCGATGCCGGTGCCGTTGCAGCGGCCGCCGACGTACCGGCCGACGTACCTACGGGGGTCCCGACAGGGTGCGCCGAATCGATCGGCTGCGACTGAACCGCGCCCGACGCCACCGGCACGGTTGCGACGCCCGGCGCGGCATTCACGTCGGCGCTCGGCGGCACCACACGCAACAGCTGACCCACCTCGATCTGGTTCGGGTTGGCCATATTGTTCCAGGTTGCCACGTCCCGGTAGGACTGCCCGTTCTCGAGCGCGATACGGTAAAGCGTATCGCCTCGCTTGACCCGATAGTATCCGGCGGGTGCCGGCTCGGTGGAGGCAGCGGTCTGCGGGGCGCCGGCCGTGGACGTGCGGTCCACCACCGGCGCGGGCATGGGGGAGCTGGCGCAGGCGGCCAGCACGGCTGCGCCAGCGACGACGCTCAAACGTTGTCCGACTCGTGCGAAATAGTCCGAATTCACGATGTTGTGCATAGTTCGACTCAGATGGTGCCCGATTTTAAGGGCACAAAGAAAACCGCTTCAAGCGCAGTCCTGTGAAACCGATGCCGATTGAGGCGCTCGATCAGCAGCAGTTGCTGCGTCACGGTCTGCCCCGGCGCACCGGTACTGGGCGCCACCACCGGGGCGATCAGACGTCCGCCGATGGCAAGTTGTTCCAGCAACGCCTGCGGGACTTCCATGCCCGCAGCGGCGAGGATGATCGACGAGAATGGCGCGGCCTGCGGCAGGCCGAGCATCCCGTCGCCGTAATGCAGGCGAATATTTGGCACACGCAACGGCCGCAGGTTCGCCTTGGCCTGTTCGTGTAGCGGACGGATCCGCTCTATGGAGAACACTTCCTGCGCCACCAGGCTCAGTACGGCCGCCTGGTAGCCACAGCCGGTGCCGATTTCCAGCACGCGCGCCAGCGGCTGATCGGGCGGCAGCCCATCGCGCAGCAACTCGATCATGCGCGCCACCACGGACGGCTTGGAAATCGTCTGCTGATGACCGATCGGCAGCGCCGCATCCTCGTAGGCCTGGGACGCCAGGCCCGGCTCCATGAACAGGTGGCGCGGCACCGTGGCAATCGCGCCCAGCACCCGCTCATCCCGTATGCCGCCCGCGCGCAGGCGTGCCGCCAACGCCGTGCGTGCCCGATCCGACGCCATGCCGCCCCCGCCCGCCGTTGCGGCGGACGCCCGCGCCTCCACAGCACTGCCGGGCAGCGGCGCCGCCGCGGGCGGCGTGGCTGGCTTGCGCGGCTTGACCGGCGCTGGCGCTGGCGTGGCCGCTCGCTTGCCCACGGCCGGCATGCCGGCGGTACGCGCCGGCGCAGGCTTGCGCTCGACCACCGCGTCTAGCGGCAGAGGAAAGCGGGATCGGCGCGGCGTGGAACTCATTTGGACAAGTACGGCTGAAAGGCTGGCAGGCGCAGATAAGCGCGGCAATCCGGTGTGAACGACTGACGGGTGCGCGGCGATGACACGCTCACCCCAGCCACTGTTCGATTTTTTCGAGCTGGCCGCGATGGGTCAGGTCAAGCTGCAGTGGAGTCAGCGAGACGTAGCCATTGGCGGTCGCGTGGAAATCGGTGCCCTCGGTCGCATCCCGCGCATCGCCGGCCGGGCCGATCCAGTAATTGGTATCGCCACGCGGATTGACTTGTACGATCACCGGCTGCGACGGATGCCGCTTGCCGAGCCGTGTGGCGCGATGCCCACGGATGTGCTCGTATGGCAGGTTCGGAATATTGACGTTGAGCAGCAACGGCTCGGTCGGCGGGTGGGCGATCACGTGTTCGACGATCCCCCGCGCCACCCGCGCTGCCGCGTCCAGATGCTCCCAGCCTTGGTTGACCTGCGAAAACGCGATCGAAGGGATACCGAAAAGATAGCCTTCGATGGCCGCGGCCACGGTGCCGGAGTACAGGACGTCCTCACCCATGTTCTGACCCTGATTGATCCCGGATATCACCAGGTCGGGTCGATCTTCGAGCAGGCCGGTCAGCGCCACGTGGACGCAGTCGGTAGGCGTGCCGTTGATGAAACGAAAACCCTTCTGCACGCCCTCGCGCGCCTCGTAGACGGACAGCGGCCGCTGCAATGTCAGCGAGTTCGACGCCCCGCTATGATTCTGCTCGGGGGCGATCACCGTCACGCGCGCCAGGGGGGCGAGCGCGGCGTGCAGGACGGCGAGTCCCGGCGCGAGATAGCCGTCATCGTTGGCTAGGAGGATATGCATGGCCGCGATTGTACCCGAGCAAAGCGGCGCGGGAGCGTCATCGTACGGCCGGACATGCGGCATCCGAATAGAGGACATGCAGCGATTTTCCGAACAGAACGACCGTGCTTTTCCTGCGCTACACTTGCCCGCAGCGCATGCGTACCCCGCACGCATGCCCACCAACATTGGAGACACGATGAAAGCCGTACTGTGCAAGGCCTGGGGCCCGCCCGACTCCCTGACCCTGGAAACGCTGCCCGACCTCGTGCCGGGCGACGGCGAGGTCGTGATCGACGTCAAGGCGGCCGGCGTCAACTTCCCGGATGTGCTGATCATCCAGAACAAATACCAGGCAAAGCCTGAGTTGCCGTTCTCGCCCGGCTCGGAGCTGGCAGGCGTGGTCAACGCGGTTGGCGCGGGTGTGACGCATGTGAAGCCGGGCGACAAGGTCATCGCCTACCTCGGCAACGGTGCATTTGCCACACAGGCCAAGGCGCCCGCCAATGCCGTGGTGCCGATGCCGCCCGGCATCGATTTCGATGTCGCCGCGGCGTTCACGCTGACCTATGGCACCTCGCATCACGCCGTGGTCGACCGCGGCCAGCTCAAGGCCGGCGAAACCATGCTGGTGCTCGGTGCGGCCGGTGGCGTGGGCCTGGCGGCCATCGAAATTGGCAAGGCCATCGGCGCGCGCGTTATCGCGGCGGCGTCCACCGATGAAAAGCTTGCGGTCTGCAAGGAGCACGGCGCCGACGCGCTGATCAACTACAGCACCGAAGACCTGCGCGAGCGTGTGAAGGCGCTGACCGACGGCAAGGGTCCGGACGTGATCTACGACCCGGTGGGCGGCATCTACGCCGAACCGGCCTTCCGCTCGATCGGCTGGCGCGGCCGCTATCTGGTGGTGGGCTTCGCCAACGGCGAGATTCCGAAGATCCCGCTGAACCTGGCGCTGCTCAAAGGAGCATCGCTGGTGGGCGTGTTCTGGGGCGATTTCGCGCGCCGCGAGCCCAAGGCCAATCAGGCCAACATGGTGCAGATGCTCGGCTGGATGAAGGAAGGCAAGATCCGCCCGCATATCTCGGCGCGGTATCCGCTGGCGCAGGCACCGCAGGCGCTCAAGGACATGGAAGCGCGCAAGGTGACGGGGAAGATCGTCATTACGCCGTGAGGCATCACATGTGTTCGCTCCCCTCTCCCGCTACGCGGGAGAGGGGTTGGCGGAGAGGGCATTGAGGTTCAGATTGCGACTTGTCTCGGCTTGATCCGCTGAACCCTCTCCCCGCCCCTCTCCCATAAATGGGAGAGGGGCGAAAACCGGGCGCAACTTGAAGCGTCAGAGCTTCTCCGTCTCCCCCGTCTTCGGCTGCCACTTCATCAGCCGCTTTTCCCCGACCGTCACCATCCAGTCGAGCACCAGTGCAAACGCGGTCAGCACCACGATGCCCGCGAACACGGTATTGATGTCGAAAGTGCCCTCGGCCTGCAGGATCAGGTAACCCACGCCGCGCGCCGACCCCAGGTACTCGCCCACCACCGCACCCACGAACGCCAGCCCCACCGAGGTATGCAGCGACGAGAACACCCAGCTCGTCGCGCTCGGCAGATACACGTGGCGCAGCAGTTGCTGCTTGCTGGCCCCGAGCATCCGCGCATTGGCCAGCACCACCGGGCTCACTTCCTTGACACCCTGGTAGACGTTGAAGAAGACGATAAAGAACACCAGCGTCACGGCCAGCGCCACCTTCGACCAGATGCCGAGGCCAAACCAGACCGCGAAGATCGGCGCCAGGATCACGCGCGGCATCGAGTTGGCGGCCTTGACGTACGGGTCGAGCACCGCGGACGTGAACGGGCTCAGTGCAAGCCACAGGCCCACGCCGAGGCCGCTCACGGTGCCGATGCCAAAAGCCAGCACAGTTTCCAGCAGCGTGACGCCGAGGTGCAGGTAGATGTCGCGTTCGACGACAAACCAGCTCCAGACGCGCTGGGCCACCATCAGCGGCTCGCCAAAGAAGAACGCCACCTGCTCCGATCGCGTGGCCAGATGCCACACGATCAGGATCACGGCAAGCAGCAGAAGCTGCCAGACCCGCAGCATGCCATTGGAGTTGGGACGAAAAGCCATGTCTTTGATCTTGTCCGGTCAGGAAAATCAGGCCACCTGGCGCTGCTGCGCGTAGCCCTTGAGCACCTCTTCGCGCAGCACGTCCCAGATGGCGGCGTGCAACTCCACGAAGCGCGGATGGTTGCGGATCTCGGCCACGTCACGCGGGCGCGGCAGGTCGATGGCGAACTCGCCGATCGGGTGGGTGCCCGGGCCGGCCGACAGCACCACCACGCGGTCGCTCATGGAAATCGCCTCGTCCAGATCGTGCGTGATGAACAGCACGGCCTTGCGCTTGGCGGCCCAGAGATCAAGCACTTCGTTTTCCATGAGCTGGCGCGTCTGGATGTCCAGCGCCGAGAACGGCTCGTCCATCAGGATGATGTCCGGGTCCATCACCAGCGTCTGCGCCAGGCTCACGCGCTTGCGCATGCCGCCCGAGAGCTGGTGCGGATAGCGGTCGCCGAACCCGCCCAACCCGACACGCCGCAGCCATTCCTCGCCCTGCTTCACCGCCTCGTCACGCGGCACGCCACGGAACTCCAGGCCGGCGATCACGTTGTCGAGCGCGCTGCGCCACGGCATCAGCGCCTCGGCCTGGAACATGTACCCGGCGCGCGCGTTGATGCCCTTGAGCGGCTCGCCGAAGACGCGCACGTCACCGGTGGAGGGTTCGAGCAGGCCGGCCGAAACGTTCAGCAGCGTCGACTTGCCGCATCCGGTGGCCGCGACCACGGAGACGAATTCTCCGGGCTGGATGGACAGCGTGACGTCGCGCACGGCGGTATAGCGCTGCGAGCGGTCTTCGCGCGAGACGAAGGTGCAGGTCACGTTTTCGAGGGAAAGTGCAGGCGTACTCATGACGGCAGGACTCGAAGAAGCTCATCGCCCGCAGCACGGCTGGCGTGCGGCGGGCGACCTGGGGGCTGTCCGGCTGGACAGGATACTTACTTGTACTTGGCGTTCGCCTTCTGCACGAACGTGTTCGTGAACGTGTTATCGAGCTTGATCGTCTTGCCCTTGAGATCCGGGTCGAACTGCTGCAGCGTGGTCAGCGCCGTATGCGGGCCGTCAGCCGGCATCACGCCGTCCGGCGAGATCGCTTCCTTGACCTTGTCCCAGGCAGCCAGGTACAGCGCGCGATCGCCCAGCAGGTAGCTCTCCGGCACGGTCTTGACGATGTCCGACGGGCCAGCCTTCTGCAGCCACTTCAGCGCGCGCACCATCGCATTGGTCAGCGCCTGGGTGGTATTCGGGTTCTGCTCGATGAATTTGGTCGAGGCGTAGAGGCAGCCCGACGGCATATTGCCGCCGAATACCGCCTGCGTCTCCTTGAGCGTGCGCGTGTCCGACGCGATCTTGACCTCGTTCTTCTGCGTCAGCATCGAGATCACCGGATCGAGGTTGGCCATCGCATCGATCTGGCCCGAACGCATCGCGGCCACCGCGCCCGCGCTGGCGCCCACGCCGATGAACGACACGTCCGACGGCTTCAGCCCGGCCTTGGCCAGCACGAAGTTGGCCATGATGTTGGTCGACGAGCCCGGTGCCGTCACACCGATCTTCTTGCCCTTCAGGTCCGCGATCGACTTGAAGTTCGGCATCGTCTTGTTCGACACCACCAGCACGATCTGCGGCGCCCGGCCCTGCAGCACGAATTCCTGGTACTGCTGGCCCTTGGCCTGCAGGTTGATCGTGTGCTCGTACGCGCCCGACACCACGTCGGCGCTGCCGCCCACCACGGCCTGCAGCGCCTTGGCGCCGCCGGCGAAGTCGACGATCTCCACGTCGAGCCCTTCATCCTTGAAGTAGCCCAGGCGCTCGGCAATCGTCAGCGGCAGGTAGTAGAACAGGTTCTTGCCCCCGACGGCGATGGTGACCTTGCTCTTCTCCGGCTTGCCCTGCGCCTGCGCGCCGCCGATGGTGAACCAACCCGCCAGGAACAGCGCCAGCGCAATCAGCAACTGCTTCCAGAACGTCTTGTTGTACATGTTGCTCTCCTGCCTTTTCTACTTCTGTTTGATTGAGGGGCGTGCCGCGGGGCGGCTTCCGGCGATGCTACCGGGCGCGGCGGCCTTCCGCATCGGGATCAACACCTAAGCGCCCTGACATGCTGCCTGCCATCGTACCGGCCGCCCCTTTCAGACAGCTTGCCCGCCGCCCATCATTCGGCATGGATGCCGGCGGACTTGATCACCTTGGACCAGCGCTGCAGCTCGGCACGCTGGTACTGGTCGAGCTGTTGCGGGTTCATGTAGCGGGCTTCGGCACCAAGCTCCTCGGCCTTCTTGCGGAACGCTTCCGACTTCATGATCTTCTCGATCTCGGTGGTCAGGCGGTCGATCACCGGCTTGGGCGTACCGGCAGGTGCGTACATCGCAAACCACGACGAGACATCGAGGTCCGGATAGCCAGCCTCCGGCGCCGACGGCACGTCCTTCAGGCTCGGCAGCCGGGTTTTGCTCGTGACCACGAGCGGACGCAGCTTGCCCGCCGCGATATGGCCCATCAGCGGCGGCGGCGTGGTGATCGTCATGTCGACGTTGCCACCCAGCAGGTCGGTCATCGCCGGACCCGTACCCTTGTACGGCACGTGCGTGATCTGGATGCCGGCCATCTGGTTCAGCAGTTCGGTGGATACGTGCTGCAGCGATCCGTTGCCCGACGACGCATAGTTGAGCTTGTTCGGATTGGCCTTGGCGTAGGCGACCAGCTCCTTGAGCGATTTCACGGGCAGGCCCGGACGCACCACCAGCACCTGCGGCGCCGACAGCAGGTTGGCCACCGGCGCAAAGTCCTTGACCGGGTCCCACGACACCTTGGTCAGCAGCGGCGTGATCACGTGATAGCCCGAGTACTGCACCAGCAAGGTGTAGCCGTCCGGCTTGGCCCGCTGCACGGCCTGCGCGGCGATCGTGCCGTTGCCGCCCGGCTTGTTATCGACGACTACCGACTGGCCAAGCGCCCTCGACAGCGGCTCCGAGATCATGCGCGCGGCAAGGTCGGTGGTGCCGCCCGCGGCGGCCGACACCACGAGCATGATCGGGTGATCGGGATAGGTGCCAGCCTCGGCGTGCGCGGTGACGGACAAGGTCAAGCCAGCAGCGGCCAGCAGCGCGCCAGCGCCAATCAATGTGCGTTTCATGGTTGTCTCCGTGTGTTCTATTGAGTAACTCAGGTGTTCTTGAATGTTTCCATTACCGCTGGTCCGCTCCCCTCTCCCACCTGTGGGAGAGGGGTTGGGGGAGAGGGCAAGCGCTTCTCAATGCGACCTGTCGCGATTTGAACCTCAATACCCTCTCCCCCTGCCCCTCTCCCGCTCGCGGGAGAGGGGAGAAACCGGCGCGCGCCCAGTCAGGCGCCAGCAAAATACTCCGCCATCCACGCAGGCGGCTGGTGCGTGCGCAGGCGCGGGCCGGCGCGCAAAAGCTGGCTGTGGACATCGCGCGCAACCAGCGCGGACACGCCGCCGACCACATCGAGCAACGCGTCCAGATCCACGCCGGTATTGACGCCCATCGACGCAAACATGTGCACGAGTTCCTCGGTGCTGACGTTGCCGCTTGCACCGGGCGCGTATGGGCATCCGCCAAGCCCGCCCGCCGCGGCGTCGAAACGCGTCACGCCGGTCTGCCAGGCGGCAATCGCGTTCG
Organism: Cupriavidus sp.; assembly: GCA_019236395.1. GTDB lineage: Bacteria > Pseudomonadota > Gammaproteobacteria > Burkholderiales > Burkholderiaceae > Cupriavidus. Next base: position 13,092 of record JAFAJB010000061.1, on the reverse strand, counting down.
CCAGGCCCATACCACGTGTGTTGTGCAGATGGATGGTCAGTCCGGTCTGCGGCAAGGCGCGCTGGAACGCCTCGCACAGGGCCGCCACCTGATTGGGATAGGCCATGCCCGTGGTGTCGCACAGCGTGATGCCCGCCGCGCCGGCATCGGCAAATACCCGTGCCAGCGTCATGACTTCGGCTTCGCTGACGTCACCCTCGAACGGGCAGCCAAATACGGTGGACAGCGACACATTCACGGGCACCCCGGCCTTGCCCGCCTCGGCGATCATCGCCAGCAACTGCGCCTGCGACTGCTCCCGCGTCATGCGCAGGTTGGCCCGGTTGTGCGTCTCGCTCGACGACATCACCAGGTTGACCTCGTCCGGGCGGCACGACAGCGCGCGCTCCAGGCCACGCAGATTCGGCACCAACACCGTGAGCCGCACGCCGGGCACGCGCTCGACCTGATGCATCACCGCTTCGGCATCGGCCAATGCGGGGATGGCGCGCGCCGACGTGAACGACGTGGCTTCGATGCGCGCAAAGCCGCAATGGGCCAGCGCATTGACGAAGGCGACCTTGCCTTCGGTGGGCACCGTCACGGGCTCGATCTGCAGCCCGTCACGCGGCGCCACTTCGTTGATTTCGATCTTCGCCGGACCCGCCAGCGGATACTTCGGGGCACTCATGCGATCACCCCTCGGGCTCGCAGGTCGGCAATGGCCGCCGCGTCAAAACCAGCATCGGCCAGCACGGCATCGGTATGCTCGCCCAGCGTGGGGGCGCGATCGTGGATGCCACCGGGGTTGCCCGACAGCTTCGGCATGATGCCCGGCACCTCCACCTGCAAACCCTTCGCCGAAGTCACCGTTTCAATCACGCCACGCGCACGGTAATGCGGGTCTTCGGCGATGTCCTTGACGGTGTAGATGCGGCCTGACGGCACGTCGGCGGCACGCAGCACTTCCAGCGCAGAGGCCACGGTCTGTGTTTTCGTCCATGCGGTGATCGCGCCATCGATTTCCTCGACGCGCTTCACACGGCCATCATTGCGTGCCAGCGTCGGATCTTCGCCCAGATCGTTGCGACCCATCGCGGCCATCAGCCGGCGGAAGATCGCATCGCCATTGGCCGCGATCAGCACATACTCGCCGCAGCCGCACAGGTAGGCGTTCGATGGGGCGATGCCGGGCAACGCGCCACCGGCCGGCTGGCGCACGGCGCCGAACGCCGAGTATTCGGGCAGCAGGCTTTCGCTGAGATTGAACAGGGACTCGTACAGCGCCACGTCGATGACCTGCCCTTCCCCGCCGCGCGCATCGCGCTGGTAGAGCGCCAGCAGCACGCCGAGTGCGCCATGCAGGCCGGCGATCGTATCGCCGAGCGACAGGCCCGCGCGCACCGGCGGGCGCCCCGGCTCGCCGGTCAGGTAGCGCAGGCCGCTCATCGCCTCGGCCACCGCGGCAAAGCCCGGTTCGTCCTTCTTCGGGCCGGTCTGGCCGTAGCCGGACACGCGGACCATGATGAGCTTCGGATTGTCGGCGTGCAGTACGTCCCAGCCGAGCCCCCACTTCTCCATGGTGCCCGGGCGGAAGTTCTCGATCAGCACATCGGCTTCGCTGGCCAGCTTGCGCACCAGCGCCTGACCTTCCGGCTGGCGCAGGTCGATGGCAATCGACTGCTTGTTGCGCGACTGGGCTTCCCACCAGACCGAGGTGTCTTCGTGAAGCATGCGCCACTTTCTCAGCGGATCACCCTGACCGGGCGGCTCCACCTTGACCACGTGTGCGCCGAAATCGGCCAACGTCTTGGCAGCGAACGGGCCCGCAATGAGTTGGCCCAGCTCCAGCACGCGGATGCCGTCGAGAATCTGTTGCGCCATGAATGTCTCCGTAGAACTGCCCCGTTGCGGGGATTGGCGTAGTTTCGACGGAGTGTGCCCCAGCAGCGGGGTGACGTGGAATTGGCATTCCGGAAAGCGGGCTTTCTTGGAATGCGAAAGATCAGGGAGAACCCTGAGAGACCGTTTAAAAATGATTCTGGCGTCGTTGCGGGGCCATGGCCGTACCACTTGTACTGTCTGCGGCCCCGCCCTTGCAGGGCGCGCTTGCACTCACATGCGCATGCCGTTACGCAGGCGGCTCGCATGCGAGCCGAATTCCCTGCTTCACCCTAGCCAGAACCGCTTCGCTTCATTTTTAAACGGTCTCTAATAAACCAGACATTCAGAACGGCGCGCGGTCGCCGCAGAGATGGGTGATCAGCAGCCGCGCGGAAACCGTCAGGCCAGCCGGGTCACGCATGCCGATCAGCAGCGAGCGGCGTGCCCAGGCGTCCTGCAGGCCCACCAGCGACAGCCCCATCGACTTGACGTGCGGTTCGGCCGCGATGCGCGGCAGTACGCCCACACCGAGGCCGGCCATGACCATGCGGCACATCGCATCGAAGCTGCGCACCTGGATACGCAGGCGGAACTGCCGCTCAAGCCGGCTGCTTTCCTCGAGCAGCCGCGCCGCCAGCGACGTCACCTGCGGCAGGCTGACGAAGTCGTATTCGAGCGCATCGGCATACCGCACCGTGCCGGCCTGCGCGAGCGGATGCCCCGGCGGCGTGATGATGACGAGTTCGTCCTGCCGATACTCGACTGTCACCAGCCCAGCGCACGGCGTACGGTCGGCAAAGATCCCGACATCGGCCCGGTTTTCCATCACCGCGGCCACGATGTCGCTGCTGTTGTGCTCTTCGAGCTCGATGCGGATGGTCGGATGCAGGCGCATGAACTGCGCCAGGTCGTCGGGCAGGAACTGCGTGATGGCCGAGGTATTCGCGCACACGCGCACCTGGCCACGAACGCCCGACGCGTAATCGGACATCACGCCGGCCATGCGCTCGACATCCTGCAGGATCGTCAGCGCGTGGTGAAAACAGGCCTGCCCGGCTTCGGTAAGCTGAACCCCGGCGGCATGGCGAAAGAACAGTGGCGCGCCAACCGCGGCCTCCAGATCGGAGATGCGCTTGCTGGCCGCCGCCACCGCCAGGTGCGACTGGCGCGCGCCGGCCGAGATGCTGCCCTGCCGGGCCACTGCCACGAACAGGCCCAGCGTGACGAGGTCGAAGCGCGCCAGGTTCATATTCGGTTAAAGCGTGCGGCGATCCATCACGGCACGCGCGATGGTGCCGGCATCGACATATTCCAGTTCGCCGCCCACCGGCACGCCACGCGCCAGGCGCGAGACCTTGAGCCCGCGCGCCTTCAGCATCTCGCCGATGTAGTGCGCGGTGGCCTCGCCTTCGCTGGTGAAATTGGTGGCGACGATCACCTCGCTGACCGGCCCTCCGAGCTCGGGGTCGGTCGCACGCGCCAGCAGGCGATCCAGGTGGATTTCCTTCGGGCCGATGCCGTCGAGCGGCGACAGCCGCCCCATCAGCACGAAATACTGGCCGCGATAGGTCAGCGTCTGCTCGATCATGCCCTGATCGGCCGGCGTTTCCACCACGCACAGCAGCGACGCGTCGCGTTCGGGATCGCGGCAGGTCTCGCAGATTTCCTGTTCGGTGAACGTATTGCAGCGCTCGCAATGGCGGATGCCATCGGCAGCACCGCGCAGCGCGTCGCCAAGCTTGCGCGCGCCTTCGCGGTCGTGCTGCAACAGGTGATATGCCATGCGCTGGGCCGATTTCGGTCCAACGCCTGGCAACACCTTGAGCGCTTCGATCAGCGCCTGCAGCGAGGTGGGCGGAGCCGCTCTCATGGCATTTCCGCCTGGACGGGCAGGTTCATCAGAACGGCAGCTTGAAGCCCGGGGGCAGAGGCAGGCCCGAGGTCATCGAACCCATCTTTTCCTGCGAGGTGGCCTCGGCCTTGCGCACGGCGTCGTTGAACGCGGCGGCCACCAGGTCTTCCAGCAGGTCCTTGTCGTCGGCCAGCAGGCTCGGATCGATCGTGACGCGCTTGACGTCGTTCTTGCAGGTCATCAGCACCTTCACGAGACCGGCACCGGACTGGCCCTCGACCTCGATCTGAGCAAGCTGCTCCTGCATCTTCTTCATGTTTTCCTGCATCTGCTGGGCTTGCTTCATCAGCCCGGCCAGTTGACCTTTCATCATGGAATCACTCCTTGGAAATACGTGTGGATGGGGGCGGGCGGCGCCTGAATCCGGGCAGCCGCCACTGGAAATGTGAGTTCAGGCTGCGCGCGGTTGGATCGAACCAGGCAGGATCTGCCCACCAAATTCGCGTAACAGACCCTGTACGAACGGGTCGCGGTCGATATCGGCTTCGGCCTCGCGCTGGCGCTCGGCACGCGCGGCTGCGTCAACGGCAGCAGCGGTATGGGTGACGCCGCCGATCTCGCACTGGACACGCACATCGACGCCGAAGTGCTCGTTGAGGGCGGCCTGCAGGCGCTCCGCAACGTTGGCTTCGGCAATGGCGGCAACCGGCACACGCAGTTGCAATGTGCGTCCGACCACGCGGTGCAGTTCGCTTTGAAGGGCGAGTTGCTGCGCCAGGCCCTTGAGCGGCAGGCTGGCGGCGAGCGTCGGCCAGTCATCGGTAAAAACGGGCGGCGTGCCATCGTCGGATGCACGGGGCGCGACCGGCGGCACGGCAGGTGCCAGCGGCACGGACGCTTCCGGTTCCGGATCAGGCTTGCGGGCCTGCGCGGGCGGCGGCGCCGATGCGGCCTTGCGCGCTGCTCGTGGGGCACGATCAAAACCTTCGGACTCGAAACCGTTGTCGAATCCGCCGAAGTTCGGGTCGTAGCCGGGATCGCTGTCAAATGGGCCGATCACGGGCAGGTCGGGCGGCAATTCCTCCCATGGCGGAACATCACCACCGCCAGCGCCTTCCCAGGGCGGTACCGATTTGGTCTCGGCTTGCGGAGCCGGTTTGGCGGCTGGAGCCGCACGTTCGGCGGCAGCCCGCACAGGCTCGGCCGGTGCGGGTGCTGGCGCGACGGTCGTGGCAGGTCGCGAGGCGGAAGGCGGACGCAACGGCTGAGCGGCCGGACGCGGACTGGCGGCCGCGGCGGTGGCGCCTGCGGTCGGCGAAGCCGGTATCGCACGCGCGCCCCCGCGCCCTGCAGAAGCCTGTCGCGCAGCAGCCAGCGCGGCTCGGGCAGGCGACATCGACGCATCGCCCGCAACCGGGACCGGGGCGGCGGCTTCACCCGGGACGGCTTGAACGGCCGGAGTAGCCGGAGTAGCCGGAGCAGCGGTTGCAGCGGTTGCAGCGGTTGCAGCCGGGGCGATCGGGGTAGCCGGGACCGCCGTGGCGGCCGGCGCCACAGGCGCAGGAGCCACCGCGGCAGGCGCCGGCGCAGCCGGCACAGCCGCCGCGGAAGCCATGACACGGGGAGCCGGCGCGGCGGCGCTCGTGCCAGCCGGGCGCGGACGCGCCACCTGCTGACCGCCACCACCCTGCCCACCTACCGGCGTGGCCGGTGCCGCAGACGGGCGGAATGCCAGCATGCGCAGCAGCGTCATCGTAAAGCCGGCGTACTCGTCCGGGGCCAGCGCAAGCTCGCTGCGACCGAGATTGGCAATCTGATAGAAAAGCTGGATTTCCTGCGCGTCGAACAGCCCCGCCAGCCGGCGTACATCCTCGGCTTCGGGCCATTCCTCCTGCACCGACGCCGGCACAGCCTGCGCCAGCGCAACCTTGTGCAGCAGCGAGCCAAGATCCTGCAGCGCGCCGGCGAACGACAGGCTGCGGTCAGCCATCGAATCGGCGATGCCGAGCATCGTGGCGCCATCTTCGGCGGCCAGCGCGTCGAGCAACTGCACCAGGTAGCTCTGGTCGATCGCGCCGAGCATGCCGCGCACAGCGTCTTCCGAAACCTGTCCGGCGCTATAGGCGATGGCCTGGTCGGTCAGCGACAGCGCGTCGCGCATCGACCCATGGGCAGCCTGCGCCAGCAGACGCAGCGCGCTGCCGTCATGGCTGATGCCTTCCTGGCCCAGGATATGGTCGAGATGGGAGACGATATGGCCCGGCGGCATCTGCTTCAGATTGAACTGCAGGCAGCGTGACAGCACGGTGACCGGGATCTTCTGCGGATCGGTCGTGGCCAGGATGAACTTGACGTGCCCGGGCGGCTCTTCCAGCGTCTTCAGCATCGCGTTGAAGGCGTGGTTGGTCAGCATGTGCACTTCGTCGATCATGTAGACCTTGAAGCGGCCGACCGTCGGGGCGTAGACAGCCTTGTCGAGCAGTTGCGCCATCTCGTCGACGCCACGGTTCGACGCCGCGTCCATCTCGATGTAGTCGACGAACCGCCCGCTGTCGATCTCCAGGCAGGCCTTGCACTGGCCGCACGGCTGGGCGGTGATGCCGCCGCTGCCGTCAGGGCCGGTGCAATTGAGGGCCTTGGCCAGAATCCGGGATAGCGTGGTCTTGCCGACACCACGCGTGCCGGTGAACAGGTAGGCGTGATGCAGCCGTTGCTGTTCCAGCGCGTGCGTGAGCGCGCGGACCACGTGCTCCTGGCCGACCAGCGTGGTGAAATCCCTGGGGCGCCATTTGCGCGCTAGAACTTGATAACTCATGGCGGCGATTGTAGCAAAAGGCGGACCCGGGATCGGGGTTGGATGATGGGTCTTCGCGCAACAAACGCCGGCCCTCTCCCCCGCCCCCTCTCCCGCATGCGGGGGAGGGGGGAAAACGCCAGTTCCCCAAGCGCTACCGCGCCACCCGGCTACCCGCACTCCCCCACATATCCGCAGTTGGCGCACTTGGCACAGCCGTCCACCTTGTGCAGGGCGTGTGCGCCACACTCGGGGCACGGCTTGCCCGTGCCGATTCCGGCGGCCAGCTTGGCGGCGGGCGCCGACTCCACGGGGGAAGCCAGCGCGACGGCCGCCTCGCCGCCGTCACGCCGCGCCAGACGGGCGGCCAGCGCCGCCACCGGCACCTGGCCACCCTCCTCGTCCAGGAAACCGCGCTTGATCAGGATCCGCTGGATCGAGAAACTCAGCGCGGCCACCTCGGAGTCATGGAAGCGCGGCACCTCCGTGCCGTCCTGGCGTACCAGCGTGCCGTAGCGGACCGTGCCCTTGTCCCACACCACGTTGCGCATATCGGCCAGTGCCTTGGCGATCGGGCCGCCCGAGCGCGCGACCATCGACAACAGCCGCATCGTCGACGTGATCCACTGCTGCCCTTCAGTACGCTGCCCGGCAGGCATGAAGAACTCGATTGGCCGTTCGATGGTCACCTGCTGGCCGCCCACGGTGCCCGACACCCGCATGAAGTTGACGGTCAGGTAGACAGTCTTGTGGCCCTCATAGGTCAGGTACTCGACCTTCGAGGTCACGCCCTCCAGATCGCCGAGTGGCCGGCTGCCGAATGGCCGCGTCAGCGGGTCGTCATCGCTGGTGGCCGCGGGCACCGGCGCGGTGGTGGCCGGCGTCACGGAAAGCACGGCACCCAGCACCTGGTTCGGCCGGTATGTGGCCAGCCCCTTGAGCCCGGCCTTCCACGCCTCGAGGTAGAGATTGCGGAATGCCTCGTACGGGTAGTCCTCCGGCACATTCACGGTCTTGCTGATGCTCGTGTCGATATAGGGCTGCACCGCTTCGAGCATCCGCATATGGTCGATCGCGGACATCTGCAGCGCCGTGACGAAGCTGTTCGGCAGTTGCTCCATGTCACCGCCCATATGACGATAGAGCCGCCACGCGTGGTCGGCCACCTCGAACATGCGGTAACTGTCGTCCGGCATCCGCTTGCGGCGGTTGTAGGTCCACGAGAACGCCGGCTCGATGCCGTTTGACGCGTTATCGGCAAACGCCAGCGTAATCGTGCCGGTCGGCGCGATGGAAAGCAGATGGGAATTGCGCAGACCGTGCTCGCGGATCGCGTCGCGCACGGGCTCCGGCAGCCGGCTCACAAAGCCGCCGCTCATGTAGGCATCGGCATCGAACAGCGGGAACCGGCCCTTCTCGTCGGCCAGCTCGGCTGACGCAAGATAGGCATGATCGCGCATGGTCTCGGAGATGCGTCCGGCCAGCCCGCGTGCTGCGTCCGTGTCGTAGCGCAGCCCCAGCATCACCAGCGCACTACCGAGGCCGAGGAAGCCCAGGCCGATGCGGCGCTTGGCCTGCGCCTCCGCCTGCTGCTCGGGCAGCGGCCAGTATGTGACATCGAGCACGTTGTCGAGCATCCGCGTCGACACGCGCACGACCTCGGCGAACGCCTCGAAGTCGAAGCTGGCCTGTTCGGTGAACGGCTCGCGCACGAAGCGCGTCAGGTTGATCGAGCCCAGGCAACAGCAGCCATACGATGGCAGCGGTTGCTCCGCGCAAGGGTTGGTGGCCTCGATCGTCTCGCAGTAATAGAGATTGTTGTCGGCATTGATGCGCGACAGGAACAGGATGCCCGGCTCCGCGTGGTCGTAGGTGGCCTGCATCACCTGATCCCACAGTCGGCGTGCCGGCACACGGCGGTAGACCCACTGGCCATCGTCGCGGCGATAGGCGCCAGCGGCAATCATGTCCAGGCCGGGCTCCGCCTCGTGGATCAGCTCGACCTCTCCGTCGGCCTCGACGGCCTGCATGAATGCATCCGTGACACCGATCGAGATATTGAAGTTGGTCAGGTCGCCGCGATCCTTGGCGTGGATGAAGCTCTCGATATCGGGGTGATCGCAGCGCAGCACCCCCATTTGCGCACCGCGCCGCGCGCCGGCCGATTCGACGGTGGCACACGATGCATCGAATACCCTCATGAACGACACCGGGCCAGACGCACGCGAATGCGTGGCGCGCACCAGCGCCCCGCCCGGCCGGATCGAAGAAAAGTCATAGCCAACCCCGCCACCGCGCCGCATCGTCTCCGCGGCCTGGGCCACGGCTGTATAGATGCTTGGCTTGCCGTCACGTGCCTCGGAGACCGAATCGCCCACCGGCTGGACAAAGCAGTTGATCAGCGTGGCCTGGATGCCGGTGCCGGCCGCGGAGTTGATGCGCCCTGCCGGCACGAAGCCGCTCTCGAGCGCCCACAGGAAGCGCGCGGCCCACGCTTCGCGTTCGTCGGCGACCTCCACGCCGGCCAACGCGCGCGCCACGCGACGACGCACGTCGTCGATGCTCTGCTCTTCGCCTTTGGCGTACTTTTCCTGGAGGACTTCGATGGAGATGTCTTGCGGTGCGAGCGCACCGTGGAGGATCTGGTCGTTTGCGTTCATGTCCCAGCCTGTCAGATGAGAAGCTATCGGCTTCAAATAGCCGTCCGCCATGCTGCCAGCACGGGCGGAAGCCAACCCCGCGTCAGATCAAACAACCCACCAAACCCCTCGCAATTGTACGAAATTGGAAGCACCGCCAAAGGATGGGTTACAATGCCGCTCGGACGGGCCTCCTCGCATGGCGGCGCGGTCAACCTGGTCAGGTCGGGAACGAAGCAGCCACAGCCGTTTTCCACCAGTGCCGAGGGTCAGGCTCGTCCCCCTTCCTCTTTTATCTCCCTGCATTTCCCTGCGATCTTCTGATGCTCGTGCCTGACATGCGCTCAGCAGCGTCCTATTGTGCGCCTGATTTTCGATTCAGGCACACCCCATGCACCCCGCCCTAGAACAATGACCCCTGCAGCGTCGTGGCGATAGGCGTCGTCCGCGCCGGCGCGCTGCGCAGGCCATCGAGATCGATCCATTCCCCGGCCGCCGTGGCCACGCCAGCTTCGACCCGCTTGGCCGGGAAGATCGGCGTCACGGCCGCCACGTAGCGGGCGAGCTGCGCGCCATAGGCAACGTGCTCCTGCGGCAACAGCCGGAGCTTGTAGTCGATGATCACCACACGGTCATCCCACTCCACGAGCCGGTCGATACGCAGCAGCCGGCCACGGCCATCGTAGAGCTCGACCTCATTGCGCGCCGACACCGCATCATCCGGAAACAGCAGCGGCCGCAACGCCGGGGCCGCGAGCATTGCGCGCAGATCCTCCACTGCCGCCTCGGCCTGCTGATGCCAGCGCTCGCGCGCGTTCGGGGCGCCAGCACCGGTCAGCGGAAACCAGCGCAGGACCGTCTGCACATCGGGCAAGCCGCCGTGGGCCTCGGGATAGCGCGTCACGCGTTCGAGCAGTGCGTGCAGCAGTTCGCCATGCGCGGCCGCATCGGCGTCGAAGACGATGCCCTCACCCTCACCCTCACCCTCACCCTCATCCTCTGCCTCCCCGCCGACCTCCGCATCGTGCGCCATCACGCCGCCATCGATCGCGTCGCGATAACGCAGGCGGAAATCGGTATAACGCACGCGCTCGCTGGCTGGCGCCGCTGCATCCACCGCAGCAATATCGGCTTCGGGATAGGCCGTGATTTCTTCGCCGACCCGGGCTGAGGCCAGCCGGACGTACCAGCTTCCGGCGATCTCCGCTGCCGGGGCATCGTCCTTTTCCGCCTTGCTTGCGCGGCCTTTGACGCCGCTGACCAGCAGCGCCTGTTGCGCGCGAGTCATCGCCACATAAAGCAGGTTCCAGTTCTCGCGCTCGGCCAGGGTGGCTTCGGCCTCGAACAGCGGTGCACGCGCCAGACCACGCTCGCTACGCTTGCCGTAGGCCGAGAAATGCCTTGGCACGGCCGACGCTGGCGGCCAGTCGACGAGAATACCGCCGCGATCGGAGGCAGGATCGCTGTGATTGGCATCGAGCAGGATCACGAATGGTGCTTCAAGCCCCTTGGCGGCATGCACGGTCAGGATGTGTACCGCATCGAGCTGACTGCTTCCCGCATCGTCGGACTCGGCTTCGGTGTCTTCCACGGCCTCGCCCATGCCGCCTTCGTCGGGGCTTTCGTCCTCGTCGCCACGCCGGATTTCCTGCAACTCGTCGATGAACTTCGGCAGGCTGGGATAGCGGCCGCCGTCGAGGTCGAGCGACAGCTTCAGGAACGCATCGAGGTTGGCCTGCACCTGTTCGCGAATCGCAGCGGGCGCGGCCTCCGCATAGCGCCGGCGCAACTCGCCCTGGTGATAGATCTGGTCGATCAGGTCGTGCACGGGCTTGTGCGGCGCTGCCGCCAGCCAGGCACGCAGCCGTGTGATGCCGGTGCGCAACGAATCGGAAGCCGGCTCAGGCAACCCGAGCGCGTCGATTCGCGCCCACCAGCCCCCCTCGCCCTCCATCGCGGCCAGCAGGACCAGGTCATCGTCGGTTGCCCCGATGATCGGGCTCTTGAGTACATGGGCGAAGTCGAGATCGGACTCCGGGGTCATCAGGAACGCCAGCAACGCCGAGAGATCGAGCGCTTCGAGCGTCGTCAGCAGACCGCCGCGGCGCGGGCTCAGGCAGGGAATGCCCGCCTCTCGCAGCGCGCGTTCGTAGTCGGCCAGGAAGGTCTTGCGACGCACCAGCAGATGCATGTCGCGCCAGCTTGCCGGGCGCGCGCCCTCGCCTTCACGCACCGGTACCTGGTCACGCAGATAGCGCAACCATGCCGCCACGCGTCGCCCCTCTTCATAGCGCAGGGAATCGCCCTTCTGGGCACGAGGCTGGGTCAGCGTATCGCGATGACCATCGGATTCAGGCTCATCGCCCGCCTCTGCCTCATCCGCCTCGACGAGCGGCAGCAGCCACACCGGGCCACCTGGGCCACCCAAGCCGCCCGCACCGCCCAGCGCCGTCGTCTGCGTCTCATAGAGCGGATAGCGGCCTTCCGCGCGTGCATGGTCGAACACGGCGTTGACCCAGTCGAGCACCTCCGGCTGGTTGCGTCGCGTGCGATTGGTACGCAGCACGGTGGCACCGAACCCGGCCTGCAGCATCTCGCGCGCGGCATCGAACAGCCGGGCGTCGGCGCGGCGGAATCGGTAGATGGACTGCTTGGGGTCGCCGACCAGGAACACGGTGGGCTTCTCGCCCAGCCCCTGGTATCCCGCCAGCCAGCCCTGCAGGATGCGCCATTGCAGCGGGTTCGTGTCCTGGAATTCGTCGAGCAGCAGATGGCGATAGCGCGCATCCAGGCGCACCTGCAGATAGGTCGCGGTTTCCTCGTCGGCCATCAGTTTGGCGGCGAGCCATTCCAGGTCCGCGAAATCCATCGCACGCTGATCGCCCTTGTGGCGCTGGTAGCGATCGAGCAACGCATCGCCAAGGCGATACAGCGCCAGGTTGATCGCGAGCACCGCGGCTTCGGCGCGGCGTGCCGCAATCTCGTCGAGCCTCGCGCAATGATCGGCATGGTGCGCGAGCAGGTCGTCCACCGCGCCCTCGCTGCCGCAAGCCTTCGTCAGCGCGGCTGTGCGGCGCAGCGAGCGCGGCTTGCCGGCATCGGTAAAGAACGCGGCGCGCAACAGCTGGAAGGCCTCCACGGCTGCATCGCCGGGCGCGGCGCCCGCATCGCGCCAGGCGCGAATCGCCCGCAGCGCGTCGATGATCTTCGACGCATGCCCTTGCTCGGTCTTGCCGCCACGCCCCAACAGCAGCGCCAGTTGGGCGCAATCCTCAAGCCAGTCGTCGTCGCAGAGCGCGTCTGCCAGGACATCGTTCGTGGCGTCATCGCCAAGGTCTTCGGCGAGCTTTGCCGCAGGATCGCCGGACTCCTTGAACGCAAACCATTCGTTGCGCGCGTGGAACATGCGGTCGAGCAGCCCGCGAGCCTGAAAATCGCCAATCGCGTCGACCAGCGTCTCGTACGCTTCGCGCAGCTCGGCATATTGTGGTTGCGCCAGCGCGCGCCAGAACGGCGCCCACGCCTCCCGCTTCATGCGCAGCGCATCTTCACGCAGCGAAGCACCAGGGACGATGCCAGACGACAGCGGTGCGCCACGCAGCAACGTACCGAACCAGCCGTGGAACGTGTCGATCGCCATCCGGCCCGGCGATGCCAGCACTTGCGCATGCAACGTGCGCGCGTGCGGCAGAGCTGCGCGGGCGGCATCGGGAGACAGGCCACGCATTTCAAGCTGAGCAAGCACCGCATCGTCCGACCCGCTGGCGAGTTGCGACAGCACTTCAAGCAGGCGCTCGCGCATTTCCTCGGCGGCCTTGCGCGTGAACGTGATGGCCAGGATCTCGTGTGGCGCCGCGCCGGCCAGCAACAGCCGGACCGGACGCGCCACCAGCAGCCATGTCTTGCCGCTGCCCGCGCAGGCTTCCACCACCACAGAGCGGCCA
>JAFAJB010000091.1 GCA_019236395.1 Cupriavidus sp. | reverse complement strand
TGCGTCGTGCAGCAGGGAGAACGAGATTATGCTGAAGTCCCGGCCTGAGCGCAAGCCCCAGCCGAGACTTTTTCTACAGTTTTTTACGCGGCCGACAGGCGGCGCAGCACGATGTCGCGGCCGAACAGTTCCAGCACCGCATCGATGCTCGGCGTCTGCAGCTGCCCCGCCACCAGCAAGCGCACCGGCATCGCCAGTTTCGGCATCTTCAGGCCGAACTCGGCCAGCACCGCCTTGAACGTGGCATTGATCGCCTCGCGCTTCCATTCGGGCAGCGCCGTCAGTTGCGTGACCAGCGCCTGCAGCGCCGGGCGGATTTCGTCGGTCAGATGCTCGGCCTTCAGAGCCGCATCGGCCTGCGTCTCACCGCGATAGAACAGCATCGCGGTCTGCGCCACTTCCTTGAGCGTGTTCGCACGGTCCTTGACCAGCGCGATCACGTCGACCAGGTTCGCACCTTCGACCTTTCCGCCCAGCGCCTCGATGAACGGACGCGTCAGTTCAGCCAGGCGCGCATTGTCACCGACCTTGATGTAGTGATTGTTGAGCCAGGCCAGCTTTTCCGGGTTGTATTGCGCCGGCGACTTGCCCAGATGCTCCAGATCGAACCACTCGACGAATTGATCGCGCGAGAAGATCTCCGCATCGCCGTGCGCCCAGCCCAGGCGCGCCAGGTAGTTCAGCACCGCCTCCGGAAGATAGCCTTCGTCCCGATAGCCGGTCACTGGCAGAGCGCCATGCCGCTTGCTCATCTTCTCGCCCTGCTCATTCAGCACGGTGGGCAGGTGGGCGTAGACAGGCACCTCGCCACCCAGGGCGCGGATGATGTTGATCTGGCGCGGTGTGTTGTTGACATGGTCATCGCCGCGGATCACGTGGGTGATCTTCATGTCGAGGTCATCCACCACCACGCAGAAGTTGTAGGTCGGCGTGCCGTCGGGCCGCGCGATGACGAGGTCATCGAGCTCATCGTTGGAAATCTCGATGCGACCCTTCACGGCGTCATCCCACACCACGCTGCCACCGATCGGGTTCTTGAAACGCACCACCGGCTGCACGCCTGCCGGCGGTTCCGGCAGCACCTTGCCCGGCTCTGGACGCCAGAAGCCGTTGTAACGCGGCTTCTCGCCAGCCACGCGCTGCGCTTCGCGCAGGGCGTCGAGTTCTTCCGTGCTCATGTAGCAGTGATAGGCCATGCCGCTGCTCAGCATCTGCTGAACGACTTCGCGATATCGGTCCATGCGCTGCATCTGGTAGAACGGGCCTTCGTCGATATCCAGATCGAGCCAGGCCATGCTTTCCAGGATCACGTCGACGGCGACTTCCGTCGACCGTTCGACGTCGGTATCCTCGATGCGCAGGATGAAATCGCCCTTCATGCGGCGGGCAAAAGCCCATGGATAAAGCGCGGAGCGAATGTTGCCGAGGTGAATGAAGCCGGTCGGACTCGGTGCGAAGCGGGTGCGGACGCGTTGTGTCATGGTCAGGAGAAACAAAAAGGCCCGCGCACGGATGCGCGCAGGCCGACTGTCAGGTAGGGTAGGAGGAAGGTCATTGCTGACCCCCTCCCCCCTAAGAACCGTACGTGCGAGTTTCCCCGCATACGGCTCAAGCCTCTACAAAATGAATGAGTTAATCAAACACCGGCTTCACTGCAACTTGGCCATAGAAGTGGACTTGGACGTGACAATCGGGGTGTACCAGAACGCGATTCCCTAGAGCGTCCGAACCACCAGAAACCCGTGGTTCGATGTGATGGTCATCCCATCCTGTCTCTTTGGTTATCTTACCCTGGCATACCGCGCACAAGCCCCGCTGGGACATGAACAGCTTTGCCCACTGCTTTCGGTACGACATGCTTTCTGCCATGCGTTCCTGCCGCAGCGTTTCGCCATACATCTCCTGCGCTGGGTCAAAGGGATTGTAGTCCCCACGAACCTTCGTGTGCCTCCGGATAGGCATACTCTGCATCGAGTACAACTCCATCCAGTGACGTTCGCCCGCCTTATCCAAGACGTTGGTCCCAAACACCCAGTGTCGTGCACCGACTGATGCGAAGTACTTCTTTCGCACCCACTCGGCACTCTTCCCTCGGTGTCGCCGTTTTGCCCACCGCCATAGAACCTTAAAAATCAGGTAGTCCATTTTGGTGAACGCCGCTTTCGCAACCACTGGGCTGTGATACTGCGCCCAGCCCCTCAGCATCGGGTTCAGCAGGCCGATAAGGTTCTCCTGCTTCGCCATCTTCTTGGCACTGATAGTTTCCTTCACCTTGCGATAGAACGCTTGCGCGTTCTTCTTGCTCGGCTTGATGAGCAGCGTTCCCGAGTATTTTCGGAAATTCCACCCAAGGAAGTCAAAGCCATCGGCGATGTTCACGATTCGCGTCTTCTCCGTGGAAAGAGTGAGTCCCCGTACTGCTAGGAACTGCTCTACCCACGGCTTCACTTCGTTCTCCAAAACTTCCGGCGTATTACCGGTGATCACGAAGTCGTCCGCGTACCGTACGACATTCACCTTCAGCTTCCTCGTATTGGTGACCCCCAGTTTTGCCCGTAGGGACGCCACCAGTTGCCGCTCCAATCCGTTCAATGCCACGTTTGCCAAGGTCGGGGAAATGATGCCCCCCTGTGGTGTTCCAGCATCGGTCGCCTGAAACTGGCCTTGAAATACCACGCCAGCCTTCAGCCACTTCCGAAGGATTGCTTTGTCCGTCGGGACATTGCGTTCCAACCAGTCGTGACTGATATGGTCAAAGCACCCCTTGATATCCGCTTCCAGCACCCATTGGCCTGAGGCCTTCTGATGTAGAGCAGCAAATAGCTGGGACATGGCATCCGCCGTAGAGCGATTGATCCGGAACCCATAAGAATTCGGATCGCTCGTCCCTTCGGACACCGGCTCCAGCGCCAGCAGATACAGCGCCTGCATGGCTCGGTCGTGCAGAGTTGGAATGCCCAGGGGGCGTTCCTTCCCATTCGCCTTGGGGATGTACACCCGCCTTAACGGCAGCGGACGATACCCCCGGCGCTTCAACCTCCCAATGGCTTCCCATTGGGCTTCAGGCGAGTCCCACTTCACGCGATCGACTCCCGCCGTCCGCGCTCCTTGGTTCATCGCCACTCGTCGTACCGCCGATGCCTTGGCGGAGAACGAGCGGGTCAGAGACCGTTGCAGGGCTTTCACCCGGCGCCAGTCCCCTTCCTGTGTTGCCTTCGCAATTCGAATCTGCATTGCCCGAACACTCCGTTCGACGCGGCGCCAATTGATGTCACCCCATCGCTGCGGAATGCCGGAGGGCGCAGATTCATCCTCACGGATCAATGCTTCCATGCTGCTCTCCTATCTTGAGGACTTCCCAAGACTACGGAGACAACATGCCCCTTGAGGGGCATGTCACCCCCCAAGGGAAGAAAATTAAACAAGCGAGTTCAGTCAGTCGTCTTGCGACGAGTAGACCAGTTGGAAGTCTGCCCGCTTTCGCGTGGGATGATGTTTCAACCCCTATCCGAACCATTACAGCCCGGCGTTCGCTTTTTCCAACCTCCCATACCCGCACAGCCAACAGCGTTCCTTGCGGTTCGCCTGCCCGAGCCATACCGCGCTCCGGCAGCCATACGGGCTTACCACGTTCCCTGCGCATTACACGACTGGGTTAGGGCCTGCCTCTTCACCGGTGGTCCGATGGCGACGCACTCCGACATTCCAACGGAGTACCCGACCACACACCTTTTGGTTAGTGCCTGTCAGCAGCTTTGGCACTGCAATGCTTACGGTGTTTATCAGCAGTTCACATATGTTGCCCATACCAGCCAGCCTGGCTCCTTGACCCCAGTGCTGCTCGGAGTCTCTGCACCCCTGCCTCACGGCAGCGGCACACCCTTGCGGGGGCTACGTTGTCAGGAGAGCTTCACACCCCACCGTTACCAGTGACGCATGTCTCCCTAGGCTACTGCTAGTCGCATAGCAGGTTCTCTATCGAGGCACCCTCGCGGGCGTACTCGACCGAACCATAACGCGCAGAGCTATACGCTCCGGGACCTCACTTCATAACTTCAGTGCCTCCTTACTAGCAGGCGCTTGACGACAGACCGACTCTTGCGAGCGCGCGGCCTGCGTCCCAAAGAACGTAGCGCCGACCCTGCTGGGTCGGTTTAAATGCTATGTAGCGACTCTGCAACTGAAACTGCCGTTGCAAACCCGCCCGCCCCTACCAAGGTAGGGCGTTTACAGAGAACCTGCCCAAAGGCAAGCGTCCCCGCCTTTGGGCAATGGCTGGAAATCCATCCAGCAAATAGCAAGCTGCGAGTCAGCCGATACACTGGCCTTCCCACAACACATGGACTCCCTCCAACCTTGCGGCTGGGCTCGTCAAAGCAAGAAATGGTTGAGATTGGACGGTTCAGGCCGAAGCCTTCCCCTTGTCTCAACAAAGGTCGATGCTCTTAACGTAGAGCTACCGGACACGAGGGTGCGTGTCGCACGGAATGCTGCATTATACGCGGTGGCTGATACGATCCCGGCGTGGAATCATTTATGCTGCCACCGGTCTGACACAGGGCTATTAGCAATACTAGCGGCCCGTGGTGCCCATGGCATCACAATCTGCAAGGTCCCAATTCCTCGATGCAACGACGAAACTTCCTGGGCGCGTCGGCGGCGATGCTGCTGGCGGCCTGCTCCTTCGGCCCCAGGCCGGACGCGACGAATACCAACACGGCAGCCACTATCCCGCCCACCCCATCCCGGCCGATCCGCATTGGCCTGGCGCTCGGCGGTGGCGCAGCACGAGGCTTCGCCCATATCGGCGTGATCAAGGCGCTGGAAGCCCAGGGCATCCACCCGGATATTGTCACCGGCACCAGCGCGGGCTCCGTGGTGGCTGCGCTCTACGCATCGGGCATGGACGGGTTCACGCTGAACAAGCTGGCGCTGACGATGGACGAGGCCACCATCGCCGACTGGGCGCTGCCCTTCGGCACACGCTTCGGTGGCTGGCTCAAGGGGGAGGCACTGCAGAACTACGTCAATCGCCTGGTCAAGAATCGCCCGATCGAAGCCATGAAACTGCCGCTGGGCATCGTTGCCACCGATCTCAAGTCGGGCGACCGGATTCTGTTCCGCCGCGGCAATACGGGACAGGCCGTGCGCGCGTCGAGCAGCGTGCCCGGCGTATTCCAGCCCGTCTCGATTGCCGGGCATGACTATGTAGACGGCGGCCTGGTGGAACCTGTGCCCGTCGATTCCGCACGCGAGATGGGCGCCGATTTCGTGATTGCCGTGAATATCTCGGCTGATCCGGCAAGCCAGAAGAACGGCGGGCAGAGCGGCGTCCTGCTGCAGACCACGGCCATCATGGGTCAGTCGATCAACAAGATGGCACTTTCGCGCGCCGATATCGTGATCCGTCCGGATCTGCCGGACATGGGCGGCAGCGATTTCACTTCGCGCAATCGAGCCATCCTGGCCGGCGAACAGGCGACCGCGGCAGCACTGGCGACGCTGCGCGAAAAACTGGCGGCAGCGCGCAGCCGCCCGGCGACGACGGGCACCGTCGCCACGCAATAATTGTCAGCGCACTCAAACGGACTGACAGAATTTGTCAGTTCCGGTGACAAAAACTGTCACCCTTTGGTGGGGTATTTGTCTTAATACAATTACATCGCCGTAACAAAAAAGGACTGCCTTGGCAGTCCTTTTTAAATTTGGCGGTCCAACCAGATCAGCCGCCGTACAGCGAGCGCCCCTGGGCGTTCGGATCGAAGCGCTTGAGCGTCTCGATCATGCTATCCGTGTTCTCGACGGAGCCGCGTGCGGAGTCGTCGATACGGCGGGCGCCGTTGTAACGCGTCACCCAGTACGACGCACGCATATCGTCCACGCGGATCTTGCTGCCGGTAGACGGCGCGTGCACGAACTTGTTGTCGCCAATATAAATACCGACGTGCGAGAACGTGTGGCGCATCGTGTTGAAAAACACCAGATCGCCGGGGCGCAGGTCATTCACCGCAACGGTGGTGCCGACCTGGCTCATTTCCACGGAGCGGCGCGGCAACATGAAGCCGAAGGTGTCATTGAACACATAGCGGACAAAGCCGCTGCAGTCCAGACCCGATTCGGGGCTGTTACCGCCAAAGCGATAACGCACGCCAATCAGGCCCAGCGCGTTCATGACCAGGTCGCCGGCCTTCGTGGCGACATTGCTGGTGGAGTTCATCATCGACGACAGCAAGCCACGCTTGCCTTCCGGACGGGCATCCGTGGCATCGGCACGGGCTTCGATCCGGGCGTCGGGGTCCTTGAACACCGTATCCGCCAGCACTCCATTCGACACAGTCGCACCGCAGGCAATGGCAATTCCAACGGCGGCGCGCGCCAGGGAATGAAGTACCGTTCGCTGCATTGGTTCTCCTGATGATCGGACAAATCTGACCGGCAAAACTGACAGCACCGGACAGCGTGAAAACATCAGGGCGGATCGTACGCAAGAAGTACGCCAGCGAATTGACTCCAGTCCCGCACCAACCGCGTGCACTGACGATCTTCCCCAAGATCGCACGCGATGGACGAACCACCCCCGAAAAAACTTATCGCGCGATCTTAAAGGAGCCACCCTTGACGTGTCAAAGATGGTTACAAATTTCCCTCAAATCGCTAGTAGATCAACGAACTAGCGTAAAAAACGCATCTAGATTCTTGGTATTTGTATAAACGGCACGTGTTACGCCGCCGTGTCAAAGCATGGTGCAACGCACATCATTTATTTCGCTCCGAGCTGGGCTGCCGCCATCAGCTTGCGCGTATACGAATGTTGCGGTGCGCCGAGCACAGTTTCGGTCTCGCCAGACTCCACGACCTCACCGTTTTTCATCACGATCACCCGGTGCGCCATGGCGCGAATCACGGCCAGATCGTGACTGATAAAGAGATAGCTGAGGTTGTACTTGTGCTGGAGTTGGGACAGCAGCGCCAGCACCTGCTGCTGGATGGAGACATCAAGTGCTGAAGTCGGCTCATCAAGCACCAGCACCTGCGGTTTCAGGATCAAGACTCGCGCAATGGCAATGCGCTGCCGTTGACCGCCGGAGAACTCGTGTGGATAGCGCCCCAATGCCGTGCGATCGAGCCCAACCTCGCGCAGCGCCTCGATCACGCGTTCGCGCATGGTTTCATGCGACAGTCCGGGTTGATGGAGCGCGAGCCCCTCCCCCACGATCTGCTCGATCGTCATGCGCGGCGACAGCGAGCCAAACGGGTCCTGGAAGACCACCTGCATGCGCGAGCGCAGCGCGCTGCGCTCGCGGCTCGTGCAATCATCGAAGCTACGCCCCAGAAACTGGATCGTGCCGCCACTCTTGCGCTGCAACGCCAGCACGGCGTGCGCCAGCGTGGTCTTGCCCGAACCCGATTCGCCGACGATACCAACCGTCTCGCCCTCGCGCAGTTGCAGGTTGACGTCCTTGACGGCCGCAAAGGCCTCCTTGAGGAACCAGCCAGCCAGCCCCGCGCGCTTCTTCTGGTAATTGACGCACAGCGTGTCCGTTTCCAGCAGCACGGGCGCCAACGGCACCAGTGGCAGCACCTCGCGCCTGGGACGGCTGTCGATCAGCTTGCGCGTATAGGGGTGATGCGGGTTGGCAAAGACCTCGGCAGTTTCGCCGGTTTCCACCAGAACCCCCTTCTCCATCACGCCCACGCGCTGCGCGAATGCCCGCACCATGTTCAGGTCGTGCGTGATCAGCATCACTGCCATGCCGAACTCGGCCTGCAGGTCGCGGAGCAGATCAAGGATCTGCGCGCGGATGGTGACGTCCAACGCGGTGGTCGGCTCGTCGGCCAGCAGCAGCTTGGGCCGGCAAGCCAGCGCCATGGCGATCATCGCGCGCTGGCGCTGGCCGCCCGACAACTGGTGCGGAAAACTGTTGAAACGGTTGGCCGCATCACTGATGCCGGTGCGCTCGAGCAGTGCGATGGCACGGTCGCGCGCCGCTCTCCGGTCCAGCCCCTCATGCAGCGCCAGCGTTTCGACGATCTGGTTGCCGATCGTGTAGAGCGGATTGAGCGCTGTCATCGGCTCCTGGAAGATCATGGCGATCTCGGACCCGCGAATACGGCGCATCTCGCGGTCGGACACCTGCAGCAGGTCTTCGCCTTCAAAGCGGATCGCGCCCTGGTATTGGGCATCGTCGACGAGCCGTAGCATGGCAAGCGCCGTCACGGTCTTGCCCGACCCCGACTCGCCGACCAGCGCATAGCGCTCACCGGCACGCAAATCGAAGCTCACGTCGCGCACCGCCCGCGTGGCGTGCTCGCCCTCGCCAAACGTCACGGACAGACGATCGACGCACATCAGCTTGGTGCCCGGCATGGGCACCGCCACCGGCTCCGTAAAGGTCATGGCGAGGCTCATTGCACGGCCTCCGCTGCCGTGCCACCCGCCGGCACCTTCGGCGCCACGCGGCCGCGCAGTTGCGCCAGGCCCATCCGCGTATCGAACGCGTCGCGCAGCGCATCGCCCATGAACGTCAGCAGCAGCAACGTGATGACGAGTACCGCAAACGTCGACAAGGAAATCCACCAGGCGTCAAGGTTGGCCTTGCCCTGCGCCAGCAATTCGCCCAGGCTCGGCGTGGTCGGCGGCACGCCCAGACCCAGGAAGTCCAGGCTCGTCAGCGCGAGGATGGCCGCGCTCATGCGGAACGGCAGGAACGTGATCACGGGTGTCAGGCT
>JAFAJB010000077.1 GCA_019236395.1 Cupriavidus sp. | reverse complement strand
CCTATCAGCGCGCCGCATCCACCGTCGGCCTGTCCGAACGCACGGTCCTGAGCCTGCTTGCGCGCGACCTCGGCAATGGACGCATCAGCCGTATCGGCGCAGTTTTCGCGCCCAATTCGATTGGCGCGAGCACACTGGCTGCCCTGGCCATTCCAGGCAGTCGAATGGATTACGTTGCCGAGCGGTTGAGCGCCGATCCAGCGGTCAGCCACAACTATGCCCGCATTGGCCACCACTACAACCTCTGGTTCGTCGCCGGCGCGCGCGATCGCGGGCGGCTTGATGCCGTGCTCGACAACATCGCGTTTGATGTGGGGCAAAAGCCAATCGACCTGCCGCTGGAGCGCGAGTATCACATCGACCTCGGCTTCCCGCTGGGCAAGGGCCGTGGCGCAAGAAAGCCTGTCTCACGAAGATCGCTGCCGGCATTCCCCCCCACCAGGCCGGAGATGGAGGAGTGTGACTGGCGCCTTGTGGCCGCGCTCGAGGCTGGCCTGCCATTGACACCGCAGCCGTACCACGCGCTGGCGAAGCGCTGCGGCCTGCCGTTGGGCGAAACCCTGCGCCGCCTGGCACTATGGCGCGGGAATGGCGTGATTCGCCGTTTCGGCGTGATTCTGCGCCATCGGCACTTCGGCTACACGCACAACGCGATGTGTGTCTGGAACGTGCCGGATGCCCGTGTCGATGCCATCGGCATGCGCATTGCCAGCCTGCCGCATGTGACCCTGTGCTACAGGCGTCCGCGGCGGCTGCCCAACTGGCAATACAACCTTTTTGCAATGGTTCACGCACGCAGCATGCACGAACTCAACATGACCTTGGCACAGTTCGATGCCATCGGCGGGCTCACCGCGATGCCACATGCCGTGCTCCGTGCCAGCCACTGCTTCAAGCAACGCGGCACGCGCTACGGCAGCATGGTTGCGGGAGTCTGAATGGGAGCAGAGCATGCCGACCTGCCCGGCCATCGATCAGGCGGAGGCTGTCTGGAGTGCTTCCGGCATCTTTGGGAGCGAGCCCGTACTTGCTGTGCTGTCCGCGGCTCTACCCTTGCAGGGCGCGCATGCGCGCCCTGACCGGAACCGCTTCGCGTCATTCCGAAACAGTATCTAAGCCCCGGAAACGCCAGTGGCGGGAAACAACACGGAGAGACGTTCGGCGAATGAGCCTACCCAGGCCGGCCGCGGTGCGGCATCGAGCCAGTACTTGACCTCCAGGCCGAGCGCGGTGTCTCCGCTGATCGACAAGCGGCGCTGGAAAAACAGCGTATCGGTGTCAGCATCACCGCTGATCAACCGCAGGTAGTCGGCCACCTTGGCGCGCAACGTCAGATCGGTAGCGGCGCCATTGAATGGCCCCGGGACGAAGCGGCCGTTAGCACAGCGAAACCGCACCTCCAGGCCGATATCCTCAACCGTCAGGCTGAACGTATGCCCATTCAACGCCGCAGGGGGTTCCAGCCAGCCAGAGCGCCGCATCGCCTCCAGCGTCAGCACGAACGGCACCGCGCGCGCCGGCGCGGGCAGACGTCGATGCACGCGCGACATCAGTCCAGTCAGGATAGTCATGCCTTTGCCTCCTCCAACCACTGGATGCCGGGCTTGCCGGACCAGTATCCGTTGCTCGGCGTTGCATCGGCAGGCATGAGCGGACTCGGTGCTGCCACGCTCACGCCACTGCGAATCGCATCGATGTGCGCGATAGCTTCGAAAGTGCCCGTTGCATGCGGGCTGATGCGCATCAGGTCGATGCCGGCTGCCGCCATTGTCGGCACCTCGGCGCACAGGTCGAGACATGTGGCCGATTGTGTCTGGATACCGTTGAGTGTGAAGAACGCCTGGCCTTCGCCCGTGGCAGCGACCAGTCCGTCCGGGTAGTCGAGGCAGCGGAATTCACAGGCATCCTTGCGCAGCCGATGATGGCGCGCGGTAAAGCAACGTGCCGAGAACGCGAGGGGCATGCGCCCCCAGACCATCGCTTCCAGTTCCAGCCCTGCCGGACGGGCCGCCGAAAGCGCGGCCATGGTCCGGCCATCCATCTCGATCGGCACGGTGCACCCCGCTGCACCGAGCGAAGCCAGCCACGCCAGCGTATCGGCCTGGTAGACGTTCAGGTGGGGCCCTGCCACGAACCGACGCCGTGCCATGCAGCGCACGGCGCCGAGATCGTTCGCTTCGACAAGGTAGTCCTCCTGCGTGCAGACGCGGCGCATGACCGCGATATCGCTGTCGGACTCGACCAGCACCGGGGTCGACAGCACAACCTGCTTGCCCGCGTCGCGCAGCATCTGCGCGACGTCGAGCCAGTCGGCATGACGCATTTCATGACGGCGCGTGCAGACCGCCTCGCCGAGGTAGACGCGATCGACGGCGCTATCCGCGACCGTCGCATAGAACTGCAGCACGGTCGCGCGCGGCCAGTAGTAGAGCAGTGGCCCGAGGGAAATGCGAAACGAGAGAGATTGATGTGTGGACGTTGCCATGTGTGTTTCCTGGCTTGTGGATTTCAGGAACGGCTTATCGCCAGGGGCGTTCATAGGCACCCTGGGTTACCTGGTCGCCTTCGGCATGCCGCCCCAATGTGGCCTGCCATTCCTGCCGTGGCGCAAAGCGCCTGGGATCGCGGAAGGCGTCGTCGATCGCTGCTCGGAGCACGCCCACCACGTCGGCCACATAGCGCGGACTGCGCTGGCGGCCTTCGATCTTTATGGCCGCGATGCCGATATCGATCAGCGTCGGAAGCAGAGAGATCGCATTGAGACTGGTCGGCTCCTCGAGCACATAGCCTCGCTCGTCTTCGACCGTGAAGCGGCCCTTGCAGAGCGTTGGATAGCCCGCCGGTTCGCCCGGCGCGTAGCTGTCGATCAGGATGCCGGAGAGCCGCGCGTGCATCGTGCCGTCCTGTTCGTCCCAGCGCACCGCGTGGGCTGGCGAGCAGACGCCCTTGTTGTTGGGCGAATCGCCGGTTGCGTAGGACGACAGCAGGCAGCGGCCTTCCGCCATCACGCAGAGGCTGCCGAACCCGAAGACTTCGAGTTCGATATCGGTCTGCCGGGCGAGCTTCGCGATCTGGGTCACCGTGAGCACACGCGGCAGCACGACGCGGCGGATGCCGAACTGCTCGCGCATCAGCTCGATGGCGTCGGCATGCGTGGCCGAGCCCTGCACGGAAAGGTGGATGCGCAGCGACGGATGGCGTTGCGCGGCGTAGGCGATCAGGCCTGGGTCGGCCATGATGACGGCGTCGGCACCGAGTGCTGCGGCCGCATCGACGGCACGACGCCACTGCTCGACGTGCCCCATCTGCGCGAACGTGTTGATGGCGAACAGCACTTCGGCGCCACGTGCGTGGGCCTCGGCGACTCCGGTGCGGATATCGTCCTCGCTGAAGTTCAGACCACCGAAATTACGCGCGTTGGTGGCATCGCGAAGACCGAGGTAGACCGCGTCGGCGCCGTGCTGCAGCGCCATGCGCAACGC
Source organism: Cupriavidus sp. (assembly GCA_019236395.1). Classification (GTDB taxonomy): domain Bacteria; phylum Pseudomonadota; class Gammaproteobacteria; order Burkholderiales; family Burkholderiaceae; genus Cupriavidus. Next base: position 11,727 of record JAFAJB010000077.1, on the reverse strand, counting down.
TGCCAGCGAACCTGCCGGCGCAACCAGTTGAGGACGGCGCGCCTGCGCCGCCGAGGCTTGAGTCATTGCATCGGATCCGGAATGGGAGTTCCCGGATGCTAGCGATACGACGAAAGTAGGCCTTTGACGGGGCGCAAACGAAATGAAAGCGCCGTGACGGGAATTCAGTCCTGTGTTCGAGGCGAGCGGCCCGCACCCAGCCGCGATGAAAGTTCATCGGCCAGTGCGCGCACCTGTGTGCCGATGCGTTCGCCGGTCGACGCATCGATCTCGCTGGTCAGATAGCTGACCGCAATGGCACCCACCGCACGTGCACGCGTGGTATCGCGCGTTGCATCGAATACCGGTGCGCCGAAGCACGTCATGCCATCGCGCATCTGCCCGTTGTCGACCGAATAGCCGAGGCTGCGCACCTGATCGAGTTCGTCGATCAGTGCTTCCACGGACGCCACGCTTGCGCGCGTCAGTGGCGCAGGCATGCCCGCTGCGAACAGGCGCCGGACTTCAGCGGTGGGCACGGTGCCGAGTATGGCCTTGCCTGTGGCCGTATAGGGCGCGGGCAACCGCATGCCGATGCGAAAGGTCACGCCAAGCGGTCGGTCGCCATTCTGGCAGGCCAGATACACCACTTCCGCGCCGTCCAGCATCGACAGGGTGACCGTTGCATCGTGGAACGCATCGGTCCCGTCCCACAACGTCCGGAATTCCTCGGTAATCCGGGTCTGTGACAGGAACGCGTTGGCCCAGCCCATCACGTGAGGCCCAAGCGACATCGATCCGCCGGGCAGGCGTTTCAGGAGCTGCAACTGGACAAGCGTGTCGCACATGCCATGCAGCGAGCTCTTGGGCGCGCCGGTCAGCCGGGTCAGGTCGGCCAGGCTCAGGGGCTCCGTCGCCACAGCTACGGCGTCCAGCACCTGGACGGCACGCACGACGGCCGGCGAGGTGGACTTGAGCACCGGCGCGGTGTCGGGAGCATCTGTGGCGGCTACGGCATAGGCTGTCTTTGGCATGGGCGCGATTGTATCGGAACGGTTCTTGCCCACTGGCAGTCTCCATGGCAAGGGCGTAAGATGCCCTATCGTTCCGCATACCGAATATCGTTCCGTCTATTGAACGCTATTGTCTCAAGGAAATCAACCCGAGGATTTCGCCATGCAACTCAACGACCCTTCGCTGTTCAAGCAACTGGCCTATGTCGATGGCCAATGGATTGGCGCCGATTCGGGCGCCACGTTCGATGTTGCCGACCCGGCCACCGGCGAGGTCATCGCAAAGGTGGCCGATCTCGGCGCCGCCGAAACCACGCGCGCCATCGCAGCCGCGGAGGTCGCCCAGAAAGGCTGGGCGGCAAAGACCGGCAAGGAGCGCGCCAATATCCTGCGCCGCTGGTTTGACCTGATGCTGGCCAATACGGACGACCTGGCCTACCTGATGACGCGCGAGCAAGGCAAGCCGGTGGCGGAGGCCAAGGGCGAGATTGCCTACGCCGCCAGCTTCATCGAATGGTTCGCCGAGGAAGCCAAGCGCGTGGACGGCGAAGTGCTGGCCTCGCCCGCCGCCGACAAGCGCCTGGTCACGCTGCGCCAGCCGGTAGGCGTGTGCGCGGCCATTACACCGTGGAACTTCCCGGCCGCGATGATCACGCGCAAGGTGGCCCCGGCCCTGGCCGCGGGTTGCTCGATCGTGATCAAACCCGCTGAACTGACCCCGCTGTCGGCATTCGCACTGGCGGAACTGGCGCATCGCGCGGGCATTCCGGCTGGCGTGCTGCAGGTGGTCACGGGCGATGCAAGGACGATTGGTGCCGTGCTGACCGCGAGCCCGATCGTGCGCAAGCTGTCGTTCACGGGTTCGACGGAAGTGGGCCGCATCCTGATGGCGCAGTCGGCGCCGACCGTCAAGCGGCTGTCGCTGGAGCTCGGCGGCAATGCGCCGTTCATCGTGTTCGATGATGCAGATGTCGATGCCGCCGTGGAAGGCGCCATCGTCGCCAAGTATCGAAATGGCGGCCAGACCTGTGTCTGCGCGAACCGCTTCTACATCCAGGATGGCATCTACGATGCGTTCGCCGCGAAGTTTGCCGAACGCACCGGTCAGCTCCGTGTGGGCAACGGCCTGGAGGCCGGCGTGGTGGTCGGCCCGCTGATCGAGGATGCCGCGATCGAAAAGGTCAGTGCGCTGGTGGAGGACGCCACGTCCAAAGGTGGCCGCGTGCTGACCGGCGGCGGCAGGCATCAGCTCGGCGGCACGTTCTACACGCCAACCGTAATCGCCGATGCCACGGCGGAGATGCGCGTGGCGCGCGAGGAAATCTTCGGCCCGGTGGCGCCGCTGTTCCGTTTCAGGCAGGATGAGGAAGCCGTTGCCGCCGCAAATGCCACCGAGTATGGCCTGGCCGCCTACCTCTATACCCGCGACATCGCGCGTGCATGGCGTACAGCGGAGGCGCTGGAATATGGCATGGTGGGCCTGAATACCGGTCTGATCTCGAATGAAGTGGCCCCGTTCGGCGGTATCAAGCAGTCCGGCGTCGGCCGCGAAGGGTCGCGTCACGGCATCGATGAGTATCTCGAGATCAAGTATCTGTGCTTGCAGATGTGATTGCAGCTCTGCGCTCCCCTCTCCCATGCGATGGGAGACGGGCCGGGAGAGAGGGCATTGAGGTTCTGATTGCGACAGGTCGTGGATTGAGCCGCTGAACCCTCTCCCCCAACCCCTCTCCCGCCGTGCGGGAGAGGGGAGTCAACTCATCAGAACACCGGAGACACCATGAACCCGTTCCGTTTCCAGACAGTGCCAACCGTCGTCGTCGAATTCGGTGCCGCCCGCCGCCTGGGCGCGCTACTGCGCGAAGCGTTTCCGCAAGCCCGCCGCCTGTGTGTGGTGACCGACGGCTTCCTGTCGAAAAGCGGCTTGCTGGCGCCCGCGCTCGATGACCTTGGCAAGTACGACTGGCAGGTAACCTTGATCGACGACGTGATTGCCGACCCGCCCGAGCACATCGTGCTCGATGCCACCGAACGTGCACGGCAGGCCAGCGCCGAAGTCGTGCTCGGCCTTGGCGGCGGCTCGTCGATGGACGTGGCCAAGCTGATCGCCGTGCTGCTGCCCGCCACGCAGCCGCTCAAGGAGATGTACGGCGTGAAGAAGGTCACGGGTACGCGGCTGCCGCTGGTGCAGATGCCGACCACCGCCGGTACGGGTTCCGAAGTGACGGCTGTTTCCATCGTCACCACGGGCGCAACCACCAAGATGGGCGTGGTGGCGCCACAACTGCTTGCCGACCTTGCCATCCTCGATGCCGAACTCACGCTGGGCCTGCCGCGCGCGGCCACGGCGGCCACCGGCATCGACGCGATGGTGCATGCGATCGAGGCCTACACGAGCGCACACCTGAAGAATCCGATCTCCGACATGCTGGCCGTACGTGCATTGGAACTGCTGTCGCAGAACCTGATGCTTGCCTGCGACAACGGCCACGATCGCGGCGCACGTGAAGCCATGCTGCTTGGCGCGATGTTCGCGGGGCAGGCCTTCGCCAATTCGCCGGTGGCTGCCGTGCATGCGCTGGCCTATCCGATCGGTGGCATCTTCCACGTGGCGCACGGGCTGTCCAACGCGCTCGTGCTGCCCCATGTCATGAAGTTCAACGCGCCGGCCGCCAGCAAGCTGTACGCCGAACTAGCCGACGTGGTGCTGCCCGCCACGACCGGAAGCTGCGAGACCAAGGCCGCCGCGCTGATCGCGCATATCGAGGGCCTGGTGCTGGCCACCGGCATTCCGCGCACGCTGCGTGAAGTGGGCGTCAAGGAAGACGATCTGGGTCGGCTGGCCAGCGATGCGATGCTGCAGACCCGCCTGCTCGTCAACAATCCGCGCGAGGTGACCGAAGCCGACGCGTTCGCGATCTACAGCGCGGCGTTCTGAGCAGCCCCTTCGCTGAAGGTTTCCTACTCCGCCGCGCGTGGCTGCGCGGCGATGATCTGCGGATCGTTCTCGTCGTCGGCCCCTGTGGCCACGGCCGCACGGGGCTGGCCGCCTTCCTGGCGCGCTTCCTGCCCCTCTTCCTGCCCCGCTTCGGCCAGGGCAAGTGCCAATCCGCCGTCGGCATCCGCCACGTGCACGGCCGAAGGCGCCGAGGGCCGCGCGGCCACGGCCGGGCCGGTACGCGCTTCGGTCACCATCTCGCGCAGCCACCCCACCAGCAGCTTGCCGTAGGCACGCTGGTTGTCCTCGGTCGACAACCCGTGGTCGGCGCCCTTGAGCACCCGATAGGTAATCGAACTGGCCTGGATGCACGCATCCACATAGCTCAGCACCGCCGTATGCGGGACGATGCTGTCGTGCTGCGACTCCACCACCAGCACGTCGCCCTTGAAGTTCGTGCACGCGCGCAGCGCGCGGTTGGTGTCAGCCGGCACCACACGGCGCCGGTACGCCACCAGATCCTGATCGCGATGCAGCTGTCGCTTCGGTGAATCCCAGCCGCTGTCCATGTAGAGGGCCGGGGCCCGGAACGCGAGCCAGCGAACCGGGCGCAGCTCGCACAGTACGGCGGCAAGGTATCCGCCATAGCTGCTGCCGACCACCGCGATGGCATTGCGATCGACTTCAGGGTGCCTCACCAGCATGTCGTACGCGGCCAGGACGTCCGCGAGGTTGCGCATGCGGCTGACGGTTTCGTACTGCGCTGCGGTACCGGCATGACCGGTCAGGTCGAACGTCATGCAGACGCATCCCAGGCCGGCCACCTCGCGCGCACGCGCCAGGTACTGTTGCTGACTGCCGCCCCAGCCATGCACGAACAACACGCCCGGCTGCTTCGTGGCGGGAGAGATGACGGTTCCGGCGATCACGCCGCCGTCGGTATGAATGCGAATCGACTCTTCATGTGTGGCCATCTGAAACCGACTCCAGGATTGCGTACTTCGTCAGTGCTCCGACACTGCGGTCCTCTCCCTGAAAATAGACTTCCGCGCCAGCTGGCAGGCTGACGTCGACCCGATAGACCTCCCGCGTACTGGCCGTGGCGCGCCTGCACTTCGGATCCGCCTGGAACGCGGCCAGCGCCGCCAGTTCGGCGCCGGTGGCACCGCCCACGCGCCACGACTGCTCCAGCACGCCGAGCATGGACCGTCCGTTGGTCGTGCCCATGGCTACGTCGTAGTTGCAGCGCGAGACCAGCGTGCCGCGAAAACAGGCCACGGCGGCAGCGTGATAGGCATTGGCCGCCTGCACCGCGCAGCGCAGATGCGCCTCGATCGGGTGCGCCAGCAGATCGGCGAGCGTGCCGCGCACCACGCGCAATGTCGATCCACCGTACACCTGCTCGCCGGCATGGTTCCTGGTCAGGCTCTGCGTGCCGCAATAGCTTGCGCGCAACTCGCCGATCTCCACCTGGCCGACGCTGAACGTCGTCACGTCGTCCAGATTGCGTTCCAGAACGATACCCTCTCGCTCGATACGCGACGGGTCGAGCGCGTCCAGCGCCGCATCGAGCTGGGCGGCCGATCCCACCACCTTCTGCCCATGGCCGCCGCTTCCGCATGTTTCCTTCAATCGCACCTTGCCGGCACGCAGCATCTTGTGCCCCGCACGGCGCGCATCCTGAACCGAGAACGCCGTGAAGCCGGGTAGCACATGCGGCCGGACACGCCCCGCGAACGCTTCGTTCCAGCCATCGGGCGCGGCCGCGTCAGGCGCGACAAGCCCATGCGTGATGGCCTTGGTGCCGACAAACGCATGCGGCACCACGCCGCCAAACAGGTCCTGATGGCTCGCGATACCAAGCTGCCGGGCGCTGGCGACGCCGCTAAGCGTATCCGCCGGCACGAAGTAGAGCCTGCCATCGGCCGGGCGATGCGTGGCGGCGTCGTAGCAACCGACGAACGTGTAATCGGCCAGACGCGCCACGCGTTCCCCGATCGCCCTGAGCGACATGCCCTGGTGACTGTCAGGCATGTCGCAATCGTCCCGGCCATAGAGCACGACACGCACGTTGCGTGACTGCGGATCCACTCCGACGGGCGTATCGTCGAGCACTGCGCGCGCTGCGTCAGGCGTTCCCAGGCTGGCCACGATCGGCTCCTCGGCGGCGAGGCCGCATTCTGACTAAATTGTAGAGAGCGCCCTGAAAGCCGTACCAGCCGCTGTTGTCCTACAAGGATGCCGGGCGGCACAGTGAAGAATCGTTTTTACAAGCAACGATCCGGGAATGGGGCGCCCGGCGGGCTGTGCTTTTGGCACCTCACCGGCATTCCGGGCGCGGCACGCTGCCGCGTTGCTCACCACCCTACAAGGAACTGCCATGATGCAGACCGAAAACCAGGCGCCCACCTGGGTCAGCCCTGACGAGGAAGATGAACTGTTGCGCGAGCGTATCGGCACGTGCATCGCCGAAGCATGTGGCGGCGACATGCCAGATGGTGTTGCCGTGCACGTGGTGGACCGCCAGGTGACCATCACCGGCCGCGTCGAGGATGTCGATATCGCGCGCCGCATTGCGGAAGCGGCGGGCACGCCACCCGGCATCCTCGGCCTCACCAACCTGCTCGCTACACGCGTACCGCCTCAGGCCCAGGGATCGTAACGATCCTTCTCCCAGTACGGCGAGATGCCGTAGTACTCGTGAATGCTGGTGGCCCACTCGGAGTTGGCCATGGTGGGCCACTGCTCCTTGTCGAACCCCGGCGAGGCCTTGATGCGCTCCTTCTCGATGCCCAGCACGAAGCATTTGCGGCGCGTATCGAGCGTGAGCGCCGACCACGGCAGCGCGTGGAGCTTCTCGCCGATGCCCAGGAAGCCTCCCATGGCCAGTACCGCATAGGCAATCCGTCCGCCAACGATGTCGAGCATGATGTGGTCGATGGTGCCGATCTCCTCGCCCGACGGGTCGATGACCTTGTTGCCTTCCAGCGTGTCGGCAGCCATGACGAACGGGCCGCATCCTCGGGACTTCTGCTTCACGTCGCCGATGATGGCAACCCGGCGCGCCAGGGCTTCCTCGGCGTCTGCGGGTGGTGTCTGCGGGTCCATGGGGCTCATGGGGAACTCCTCCTGATCGAAAGGTTGGACTGACGAGCAAGACGCGTCCGCGCCCCGCGGGCTTCCAAACTAGATCGTAGACATGCTGCGACGCCGATCAAGTCATGTTGCAGCGCAATCGTGGGCGCCCGTACCAAGGCGGCGGACGGCTTCATGTTGCCACACTGCCAGCGCGGACGCTGGCGGTGGAGACACGCAGCGCTACGCAATTGACCGGGAGCGACAGAAGGCCCCGGACCCCCGGGGCATCTCATCGCGCGCCTACTTTTCTATGACGAGTCCCAGCGCGATCGGCTCCACATAGTACGTTTCATATCCGCCCTGGGCATGAATCAGCGCGCTGCCCAGGAACTTCCCCGCAGGCAGGTCCGCATTGTCCGATGGCCGGTATTCCAACTCCAGGTCGCTGGTTCTGTCGTAGCCGCCACAGGGGGCCGTGCTGTTCATTCTGAATGTTCCGCATTCGCCTGCATAGCGCCGTCCTCGCGCCACAACCGGGTATGGTGCACCGGTTTGCTCGTGAGTAGCGATGACACGGATTTTCGATGAATCCCTGGCGCTGTTCGAATCCACCGACGCTGGCCCGCTGGCCTGCATTTGTGGTGGCACGAAGAAGCCGACGGTGCCCTGCTTGACCCGGTTGCCAAAGCCCTTGACTCCGACTGTGGTGCCCTTTCGCAGTTCTCCAAAATAGGGGGTGACATATATCTTCAGATTTATCTCGATTGGCCGCCGGTATGCGCGATCCATCCAGGAACGTGCCTCGACCAGCAGCTTCCCCTCGTATAGTCCCGGGCGCTTTTCACGGTTGTCCTCCTGGTCATAGGAGATTTCGAGGAAGTTCAACTTCACGGCGCCACAATCAAGTGCAACATTCATGGAGGCAATGATGCAGCCGGCATGACGGAATCCGCGGAGGTTGAACGTTCCTTTCTCGCCAGTCGAGCGGTTGATCAGATCCACAGCGAACATCGACGTATCGGCGAACCCCGGCCGCAAGACAAGCGAGGACGGTGCTCCCGCCACGCCAGGCTGGGGCGGCACGACAAATCCGACCGCCCCATACCCGGCGTCCCTGGCAAACTCCACCGGGACAAGAGTGCTGGCCGATTTGAGACGGCCATTCCATTTGTCCAGTGTGGCGGAAATCACGGGGGCCACCTCCGGATAGGCGCCATCGGCCCGGGCGATGCGCACGTCGCTGACGCGCACCACCACGGGTGCTTCGGTGGTGGTGGAGCCCTTTCGCGATGGCCGGTATATACCGGTCTTCATATAAGGCGTGCGATCGGACGAGAGGCTATAGGCATTCTGGCCCGCCTGCCGGTAAACCAGCGCTCCGTCCTGCCAGATTTCGATCACGCCGGTGGTGTCGGTTGCCCATTTGGCATGGATGACCCAACTGGTCAGCTTGCCGGGTTCCACGCGCCGCGGCAATGTGGTGGCCGACCGCTGGATATTGTCCGGCTGCCCCCATGCGCGGGCCACCACCCACCGGTCACGCTTCTGCTGAATCGCCAGATTGGGGAAATTCCTGTCTACTTTGTCGTTGCCCATGACGGCATGCCATTGCAGGACGATATATCCGGCAGCGTCGGTGGTCTGGTCCACGGACATGCGGACGCCATACCATCGCTCCTGCAGTCCTTCCTCCGCTGGAATGGCAAGTTCGGAGCGAAATGAACCCGGCGTGCCGGGAAGCAGGAATTTCACGGCAAGACGGTCCGTCAATCCGGGGGCGGCCTCTTTGGTGACGCGATCGGAAGTAATGGGCCGGGATTCCGGATCGTATTGGGCATCAATCGAAAGCGTCCACTTGCGGAAATCCCCCCTGAAGTCATCCCGGTAGATGAGTTTGTTTTTGGTGTCGAAGACATCGCCGGGCCTCAGCTTCTGCGAGGCGTATTCTGCGGACGCATCAGGCAGCATTGCGGCGGCAGTCAAGCAAACCAGTCCTGTTTTCAGCGCGGATCGCACGCGCCTGCTCGCAAGGAAACGACCAATAATTCGCATAATGGCTACTCCAGTGCTGTAGTGAGGAGACGGAAATCTGGTCATGGCGCCCGAGTACGCGGGAGATGCGCGACACCATGCTTGCCAAGAATGAAGATCTCCCGCCGCGAATTGCAGCAGCGTTGTTTTCAGGGGGTCTTGTTTCCGGTCAATCGCAGGACAGCCGCACCCTGTTTCTCGGAGGACGGCCACGGCATGTCGATGTACCGACACGGTCGATTCCCCCGCAACCCTGCGGCGGGACTGGTGACGCCCCGGGAACAGGCCTATCGTGATCAGTACCAGGCAGCGTGAGTGGCTGTCGCAATCGAGCCGTCAAATTTCATGAAGGCATCCCCAAAACCGCGTCGCCGCAACACCGCCAACACCGCCAATCCCGCCCTGCCTGAAGGCGCGAGGAAGGCCGCGCTACCGCTCGCGTTGGCGCCGCAATTGGCGACGCTGGTGGAGAAGGCCCCGCCGGACGACGGGAACTGGCAGTACGAGATCAAGTTCGATGGTTACCGGCTGCTGGCGCGCGTGGATGGCAGCAATATCAGGCTGTTCACGCGTCAGGGCCACGACTGGACCGCCAAACTGCGCAGCCTGGCCGACGAAATCCGGGCGCTGGCCATTCCCGATGGCTGGATCGACGGAGAGATCGTTGTGCTCGACCGGCACGGCGCCACGGACTTCCAGGCGCTGCAGAACGCGTTCGAGACCTCAGGTGCGGACGCCATCCAGTTCTACGCATTCGACCTGCCCTTCTATGCCGGGCACGACCTGCGTAATGTGCCGCTGGCCGATCGGCGTGCCCTGCTGCGGCGACTGCTGGCGAATCACGGTTCGCCACGCCTGCGCTTCAGCGACAGTTTTGATGCCAGCGCCGAAGAAATGCTGGCCGCGGTCTGCCGCATGAAGCTCGAAGGGCTGATCGGCAAGCGAATCGACGCGCCGTACGTGAGCGCGCGCGCAAAGACGTGGATCAAGCTCAAATGCACGAAGCGCCAGGAATTCGTGATCGGCGGATTCACCGACCCGAAGGGGAGTCGCAACGGGCTTGGCGCACTGCTGCTCGGCGTGCATGACCCGGGGGGCAAGCTGCGTTATGCGGGCAACGTCGGCACCGGCTTCGATTCGGCCATGCTTGACCGGCTGCGCCAGCGGCTCGACCCGCTGCGCACCGCCGATGCGCCGTTCGACGATTTGCCGCGCGACATCAAGGGAAACTGGGTCCAGCCGACACTGGTGGCCGAGGTTTCGTTCGGCGCATGGACCCGGGACGGTCGCGTGCGGCACGCGGTGTTCCATGCGTTGCGAGACGACAAAGATGCCAGCGCCGTCACCGTGGAAGCGCCCGCCCTGCCCGGCTCTGGCCCCGCGATTGCGATCAGTCATGCCGCCCGCGTGATCGACAAGTCCAGCGGCCTCACCAAGGGCGATCTGGTCAGCTACTACGCAAGGGCGGCAAAACTGATGCTCCCCTATCTGCTAGGCCGCCCCGTTGCGCTGGTGCGCGCGCCGTCAGGCATCGACGGCGAACAGTTTTTCCAGCGTCACGCGGAAACGCTGACGTTCGACGGCGTGAAGGCGCTAGATGCCGGACTCTGGCCCGGCCACCCGTCGCTGATCGAGATCACGACGGAGGCGGCCATCGTCGCCGCAGCGCAGCTCAACGTCGTCGAGTTTCACACGTGGAATGCACGCGCACGCAACTTTGCCAAACCCGACCGGCTCATCTTCGATATCGATCCCGGCGAAGGCGTCGAATGGGCGAGAATCCAGGAGGCCGCCAGCCTGATGAAGACCCTGCTGGATGCGCTGGAGCTCAAGAGCTACCTGAAAACCAGCGGTGGCAAGGGACTCCACATTGTGGTCCCGCTGTCGGCACGCGCCGGCTGGGACGAAGTGCGCGACTTTGCCAGGGACGTGGTGATCCATATGGCAAGGACCATCCCCGACCGCTTTGTGGCGAAGAGCGGCCCGCGCAATCGCGTGGGCCGGATCTTTATCGACTACCTGCGCAATGGCATCGGCGCCACCACGGTCGCCGCCTTCTCCGCCCGCGCACGCCCGGGACTTGGCGTGTCGATGCCGGTCGCCTGGGACGAACTGCCGGCACTGTCGTCATCCGCGCAATGGACCGTTGCCAACGCCGACGCCCAGCTCGCGGAGATCGCCCGCCACAACCCGTGGGACGGCTACAATGCAGTGCGCCAGACGCTCACGCGTGCGCGCAGGCTGCTCGACGGCGGCTGAGGGACTGAGGGGCTGAGAGTTTCCTCTCCCGTCGTCGGCGCACAAGGGTCCCCATCAGCAGCAGTAGATTCACCTACGGGCGAAATCCAATATCAAAAGTGAGGCGACACTCATGATGAAAAACGAACCTGTTTCCGGCTTTTCACGCAATCTGCGCCAGCGCGCCATCGCTGGCGGCCTGACGCTGGCACTCGGCATCCTGCTGGCAGCTCCGGCCATCGCGAAGCTGCCGCCACCGACTCCGGAACAGCAACAGGCCGCCGAAGCGAAGAAGGCCAAGGACGCCCAGGATGCCAAGGCACAGGCCGACGCGCTGGCCAAGGTCCAGGACCAGATCGCCGCACGCTTCGGCAAGGGATCTGGCGCAGCGGCCAAACCGGCCGAAGCGCAGCCCCGCTGACCGGTGGCAGTTCAGTGCAGCCGGTGGGC
>JAFAJB010000225.1 GCA_019236395.1 Cupriavidus sp. | reverse complement strand
ATCCGTGGTAACGTCGGATTTGGTGTGGCGTTCCAGACCATTTTCAGGCTGGAGGGTTCGGCTATAATGCTTGGCGCTATTTTTCATCCGGAACAGGTTGCCCATGCTATTGCAGAGCTTGAAACGCGCCAACTGGCGCGCGAGATTTGGAGCGATTTTGCTCGCAGGCGGCTGCGTCATGCTGTCTGCATGCGGCCTGCTGGGCGACCAGCCGGACGAGACGGCCGGCTGGTCGGCGAACAAATTATATTCGGAAGCCAAGGATGCCCTGGATGGCGGGGACTACACCCGTGCCGTCAAGCTCTATGAAAAGCTGGAGGGACGCTATCCGTTTGGCCGCTATGCACAGCAGGCGCAGATCGATACCGCCTACGCCAACTACAAGGATGGCGAAACCGCCGCTGCCCTGGCGGCGGTGGACCGTTTCATCCAGTTGCACCCGAGCCACCCGAACATCGATTACGCCTACTACCTCAAGGGGCTGATCAACTTCAACGACAACCTGGGCTGGCTGGGCCGGTTCTCGGGCCAGGACCTCAGCGAACGTGATCCGAAGGCAGCACGCGCCGCCTACGACTCGTTCCAGACCCTGATCACGCGCTACCCGGACAGCAAGTACACGCCGGATGCCACGCTGCGCATGCAGTACATCGTCAACTCGCTGGCCCAGCACGAAGTGCACGCGGCGCGATACTACTATCGCCGCGGCGCCTACCTTGCCGCCGTCAACCGTGCCCAACAGGCACTGAAGGACTACGACGGTGCGCCCGCCAACGAGGAAGCGCTGTACATCATGGTGCGCTCGTACGATGCACTCGGCATGAAGGACCTGCGCGACGACGCCGCACGCGTGATGGAGCGCAACTACCCGAACAGCGACTTCATCAAGTACGGCCAGCGCCGCAAGGACAAGTCCTGGTGGGAAGTGTTCTGAGTATTCTGAATGTTCCGAGGTTCCTGACCTCGTCCGCATCGGAGATTCCGATGCAGCCCACAAAAAAACCCGCACGCGAACCGTGCGGGTTTTTTGTTGCCGGTTTTGTTGCCGGTTTGTTGCCTGATACCCCGATCACTTGGCGTTGTTGTCGTAATAGCCGCCGTAGGCCATGCCGTAGGTCGTGCCATAGCGCCCGAGCCTGGGGACAATGCCGTTCAGGATAACGCCCTTCGGCGTCAGCCCACATAGTTTCAGTCGCTTGCACGACTCCTTCAGGTCGCCCAGGCGCGATTGACCAGAACGCGCAATGAGCAACAGCACATCCGCGTGCCGCGCCAGCATCGTCGTATCGGCGACGGCCAGAATGGGTGGCGCATCGATGATCACCCAGGCATAGCGGGACCGGTAGGCATCGAGCACCGGCGCCAGCCCGGCACCCATGAAAAGCTCGTTCATGCCCGGTGACGCGCTGCCGCGGGCGATCAGGTCCAGACCTGGCGCCACTTCGGCATGAACGATCCCGTCGAGCGACGCCAAGCCGGTCAGGGCGTCCGATAGTCCGGGCGCCTGTGGTACGCCAAAGCGGTCGTGGAGATACCCGCGCCGGATGTCGGCATCCACCAGCAGCACGCGCTGGCCTCCCGCGGCCAGTACCGTCGCAAGATTTGCCGCCAGAAAGGACTTGCCGGCACCCGGCTCCGCGGCAGTCAGCAGCAGGACATTTTTCTCGGGATCCGGGTTGGAAAGCACCAGTGCGGTACGCAGGCTGCGCACGCTTTCTATCGTTAGATCGGATGGTGCGAGCAGCGCCATCGGTCGCACCTGCCCGGACTCGTCCAGCTTGCGCTGGGTCTTCGATAGTGGCACGGTCCCCAGCACGCCGACGCCAAGCGCGTGCTCGATCTCATCCGGCTCCGAAACAGCCCCTGTCAGCCATCCCATGACAATGACGAAACCAATGCTGGTTGCCAGACCGCCGAACAGCGCGACCAGCATCGCTGCCGCCCGGTTACGTCGCACGGGTTCCTCGGCGGTCACCGCGATATCCACGATGCGCGCACTGGCTACACGCCCGGCTTTCATCAGCTGGAGTTGCTGCGTGCTGCCGAGCAGCACTTTGTAGAGATCGGTGGCAACGTGCATGTCCAACTTCAGTTCCGCCGTTTGCTGCTGGAGCGCAGGCAGCCGCCTGACGGTCTGGTCGAAGTTCTGTTGCTCCTGGCGCACGGCCGAGATCTGCCGCTCGATCGCAACCATGCCAGGGTGCTCGCCGGTAAATCTAGTGGCTAATTCGTCACGTTTATGGCGCAGCGACATTAGCTTGGTCTGCGCTTCCGCGGCTGCCTTGAGTGCCAGCCTGGCCTCTTCCGGCAGATCCACGATGCCGTGTTCGGCGGTCATCGCCGTGTACCGGCCTTGCACCAGTTCGAGCTGCCGCTTCAGTTCGGGGAGCTGCAGGTCCAGGAAAGCCAGCGATTGCGCGGCCTCGGCGGATTTGCGCTCGACGTTCTGCCGGATGTACTCCGCTCCGATCTCGCCCAGCAATGCACTAACCCCCACGGGATCGTGCCCCGTGAGCGTTGCCATGATGATGCCCGATTGCTTGACCCTCTCCTGAACGGTCAGTGCGCGGCGCACGTCACCCACAACTTTCTGACGAGACAGGCGATACAGCGTGAACGGCGTCCCGGCCGATGCATCGAGCGCCGACACGTTCAGACGTATCTCACCGGAGGCCGATTGCATGATCCGCTCGACGCCCACATCCCCGCGCACGGGGGCGTCCAGTCCAGGGCCGGCGAGTTGCCACGTCTGCCGCGAGATCGCGGTCAGCGTGAAAGGCTTTGCTTCCAGGCCCGGCGGCACATCAAAGCTCGCCACTTCCACCGAAGCACTGCCCCATGCGTAGCCGGACAGACCCAGCATGCGCGGCCACCCATCCGCCGTGCCAAGCCGCTCGGCAAGACTGCCGATCACCGGCGGCCGGCGGGGTGCCACATCGATATAGCCCTGCAAGCTGTCCACCGCGCGCGACACTACCAGCCGCGAGGCAATAATCTGCGCTTCCGCAGACGCCGACGACTTGACATCGAAAAGCGCGGCCGCTTCGCCGAGCCACCCCCGTGCGGACGATGCGCCAGAGCCGTCATCGAGCTGGATCAGCATGTCCGCCTTGTACATCGGCCGCGTCAGGAACGCGACACGCACCCCCAGCAGGACCCAGACGAGCATGATCACTGCGATGGCCCAACGATATCTGATCATGGCGTTGACCACCCCTGCCAGGGTGATCGGGTCCCGCGCATTCAATGCGCCGGTTTCCATTGGTGGCATCAATACTCCTAGACTCCTACAGTGCCGGTCAGGCGAACGCGCGGATGCGCGGCACCCAGGTTTGCACGCTCCAGCGGATCAGTTCGAATACCTGCTCGAATCCGGCATATGAAGCGCCATGCGGGTCGGGCACGTCGTGCCCGGAGAGATCCCCGATGCGAAAAACCCTGCCCGAGGCCGCCGGGCACATCAGTTGCACTTCATTCTTCTGCCTGTCGTTCATGACCAGAACCAGATCGGCCGAAGCGAGGTGCGCATGGCTCAGTTGCCGTGCCCGGTGCCCGGTGATATCGATTCCGGCGGCAGCACTCACCGCGACCGCACTAGCATCGGCACAGGCCCCCTCCACCGCGGCAAATCCGGCCGACGACACGATGCGATCCGCAAGGGAATGCTGTAACAGTCCCTGTGCCATCGGGCTTCGGCAGATGTTTCCGACGCATAAGACGAGAATGTGGCGAATCATCTGAGGATGTCGGCAGTGGAGTTGACGTACTGCGCGCTTGGAATGAGCTGGTTCACTACGCGCGCCCAGCGGGTGATATCGCCGGCGTCAACGTAGACAACATCACGCGGCCGGAGCGGAAAGCCCTCGGCCAGCGCCAGCGCAACGGGCGAACGCGCATCGAGGTGAAACACCTGCGGGCGGCCCGCGTCGAGCTTGCGCACCACGTAGATCTGCCTGGGATCGCTGGTCAGCGGATTGACGCCGCCCGCTTCTCCCAATGCTTCGTTGAGGGTCAGCCGGCCGTTGCGGGGCAAGACCACAGAAGGTTTGTTGACCTCCCCCAGCACGAATACCTTGCCGTCCTCGCGCTGCTCGACGCGCAGGATGTCGCCACTCCGCAGCAATATCGCGGCCGGGTCATGACCTGCGCGTAACAGCGCTGGAAGATTGATGATCCACTGCCTGCCGTTGCGGTTCAGTTGGATTCGGCTGCTGTCCCCGGCGCTGACGCTTACGCCACCGGCGCGGTTGAGCGCCTCGACAAGCGTCATCGGCACATCGTCGATGTACTGCGGCCCCGGGGTCTTTACCTCGCCGTCGATGTAGATACGTTGGCTGCGGTAGGCCAGCACTCGGACAGTCACCTGGGGAGCCTGGATGACGCGCGCCAGTGCCGTGGTCAGACGGGCACGCAATTCCCGAACGGTCATGCCGGCCACCATCATGTTGCCGGCATAGGGAAACTGGATCTCGCCGGCCTGGCTGACAACATAGCCAGGCACGCTGGCCGCGCCGCTGTAGCTTGGGATTTCGTAGCCGTTGCCGATCGAGTAGGTCTGATGGGGAAACACCAGTTCCGGATGGTCCCAGACGATGATCGACAGGATGTCCGCCGGGCCGATACGGTAGGGTTCCGGGGTACCCAGCAGAGATTCAATATCCTGGTTTCCCGGCGCCGGCTCGGCGCGTAGCGCCTCGACGAGTTCCCAAGATATCGGGGTCACAGCGGCGCCGGTGGCGTCACCGCCAGCCATGGCGTCCGATGCCACATCGGCACGCATCCCGGGCGCAAAAGCGCACCCCGTGAGCACCACACCCAGGAGAATTGGAGTCAGCTTGCTTGCCAAGCCCGTACGACATGGCCCGCCCAAGCCCCTTTTCCACCGGATCCTCGTTGTCATTCCCTTGCCCTGCGCCAAATGCCAAAGCGACAGGCTAACGACGAGCCCCCCCTTTTTAAATCGGAGTTTTCCGATTTTGGTTGGACGGCGACTCAACTATGGCCGCAGTTCCAGGTGCTGAACAGCCAGCAGGACTAGTCTGCATCGGCCCCCGCATCCGTGACGGGCGCCTCACGCTTGCCCAATCCTTCGAGGAAGCGGATGACCGTATCGGCTTCGCGGGTACGCGTAAAGGGCGGCAGGCTCTGCCAGATCTGGCGTCCGTATGGCTTTTCGACGAGCCGGGTGTCGCAAATCGCGAGCACACCACGATCGGACTCCGAACGGATCAACCGGCCCGCGCCCTGCTTGAGGGTAATCACCGCATGCGGCAACTGGTGCACGGCAAACGGGCTAAGCCCCTTTTTCTGCAGGACCTCCATGCGCGCGGCCAGCACCGGATCGTCAGGCGGCGCGAACGGCAGCTTGTCGATGATCACCAGCGACAGCGCCTCGCCGCGTACATCCACGCCTTCCCAGAAACTCTGGCTGCCGACCAGCACCGCGTTGCCAAGCTCGCGGAAGCGGTCCAGCAACTCCGTGCGGCTGGCCTGGCCCTGCACCAGAAGCGGCAGGTTGAGGCCGCGCTCGGCAAACAGGTCATAAAGCATGTCCGACGCCTTCTGCACAGCGCGCAGCGTGGTGCAGAGCAGGAACGTACGTCCGCCCGCGGCCTCGATCAGCGGCAGCGCCTTCTCCACCACGGCTTCCGTGAACTGGGGCGAGTTGGGCGGCGGCATGTCGCGCGGCACGTAGAGCAGCCCCTGCTTCGCGTAGTCGAACGGGCTGGGCAACGTCAGCGAGCGGTCGCGGTCCAGGCCAAGCTGCGCGGCGTAGTGCGTGAAATTGCCCTTCACCGACAGCGTGGCCGAAGTAAAGATCCATGCACGCGGCTGGCCTTCGCGCTGACGGGTAAAGATCGGCGCGATCGAGAGCGGCGTCCGGTGCAACTGCACCGTGTGTGAAAACACCTCCACCCAGCGCACCGTATCGGGCCCGAACTGGGCTGGCTGGGGTGGCGGCGTGGCTTCATCGTCGCCGACCGGTGTGGATGCATCTTCCGGCGCTGCGGCTGGCACGGGCGTCGGGGCAGTACGGTCGTCCCGCCATGCCGCAAGCCGCTGCGCAAGCTCCAGCGCGCGGCGGTGGCATTGCTCCAGCTCCTCGGCGCGCTCGGCCTGCGACTCCAACGCCTCGACAAAATCGGACAATGCCGAATCGAGCGCATCGAGTGTTTCGTGGAACGGTTCGCGGATGCGCGGATCGGCATCGATCTGCCCGAGCGCCAGGCGCGCGTTCTCCTTGCTGAACGCCAGGCGCAGGTCGCGCGCGGCCCGTTCGAGCGGCGCCCCGAGCGCCACCCAGTCCACGGCATCACGCGCATGCGACAGGCCCTCGGCCACGGTGTCGCGGGCGAGTTCGAGCAGCTGGCTCGTCGACAGCGTCTCGCCGAAGAACAGCGTCGCGGTCTCCGGCAACTGATGCGCTTCGTCGAAGATCACCGTGTTGGCGGCCGGCAGCAGTTCCGCCATGCCGGTATCGCGCAGCACCACGTCGGCAAAGAACAGGTGATGGTTGACGACCACAAGGTCGGCCTGCTGGGCCTCCTTGCGCGCGCGCATCACGAAGCATTCCTTGTAGTTCGGGCATTCGCTGCCCAGGCAATTGTCCCGCGTGGAGGTCACGAGCTGCCACACGGGCGCGTTCTCGGGCACGGCTGCCAGTTCGGCCTTGTCGCCGGACGCCGTGGTCTTGGCGAAGCGCGCAATCTCGCGCAGCCACGCGGCGTCCTGCTTCGACGCCAGCCGGCCGTTGGCCTGGGCCCGTTCGAGGTGATAGTGGCAGACGTAGTTGGCGCGCCCCTTGAGCAGCGACACCGAGATCGGCACGTTCAGCGCGTGGCGCACGGTGGGGATATCGCGCAGGAACAGCTGGTCCTGCAGGTTCTTGGTACCTGTCGACAGGATGACCTTGCCGCCCCAGAGCATCGCCGGCACGAGATAGGCGAAGGTCTTTCCGGTGCCGGTACCAGCCTCGACGATCACCGTGTCATTGGCGGCGATCGCATTGGCCACGGCCTCGGCCATCTTGTGCTGCGCCGCACGCGGCCGATAGCCGGGGATCGCACGGGCCAGCGTGCCGGTATCGGCAAACATCGTCGCAAGCTGCGAAGACATTGCCGCAGCCTGGTCCGCCGCGGTGGCGGCAACGGCGTCGGCCAGCGACGCCGGCGCTTCGGCCACGTCAGCCCCTTCGGCCGTTGCGGCGCCGTCGCCGGATAGGGATGCGTCTTCGATCGGTTCGGACAAGTTGGAGCTTCCTGATGCGTGAAGCGGATCACTTCACGCGCATTGTCATTGCGCCGGATACGGCAGGCCTTAAGCGGATGCGGCAGGCCTCTAAGCGGATGCGGCAGGCCCTAAGCGGAGCGGCATGCCTTAAGCGGGTACGTCGGGCTCGAGCTGCAACTGCAGCAGCGTGATCGCGTCCTTGAGCTTGAGACGGCGCTTCTTGAGACGGCGCAGCTGCAGTTCATCGCGCGCCGGATCGGAGGCAAGGCGGTCGATCATGAAATCCAGATCACGATGCTCGATCTGCAGTTCGATGATCTGCCGCTGCAGCGTATTGAGGTTTTCGTCCATATTGCGCCTTCCCTGCTCTGCCCTGGCCAGTCCCGCCAATCTCCGCGCCGCTGTCCAGCTTCCGTTCAGAATCCGAACGGGCTTGGTGTCGATGACTTGCCCTGCCCCTGCTGCTGCTTTTCCGCGGCCTGGGCCCGGCGCTGGTCCAGGTCCTTCTGGCGCTGCGCGGCGTCGGCCTGCTTCTGCTGGTACGCCTTGACGTTCTCTTCACGCTGGCGGGCCTCTTCGGCACCCTTCTGCTGCGCCTGCTGCATCTTGGTATCGAAATCGCCCTGCTTCTTCTGGTACGCCTGGGCATTGGCGGCGCGCTGCGGTGCGTCGGCGTCATGCTGGGCGTCACGCAACGCCTGTTCCTGCTGCTTTCGCTCAAACGCTTCGCGGCTGGCCTGCTCGTCGGCGGAGCGCTTTGGCTGGCTGGCCTCGAACTCCGCGCGGCGCAGCGCCTGGTCATGATCTCGCTGGGCCGCCCGGTAGGCCCGTTCGGCATCGCCAACTTCCAGGTCGCGGGCACGCAGCACCTGCAACTCGGCTCGCTGGACTTCCTTGGCCTGGTCGATGCAGTGGTTCACCAGGAACTTGCTGTAGCAGGCGCGTTCGGCCTCGGAAAAGCGGTAGTTCGTCCAGGCACGCGAATCCCCGATCGCCTTGCGTTCCGCGTCGAAATCACGCGGCGCTCCAGGGGCCGGCGGAACGGCCACGGTGGCGGCCGGCGCGGACGCCTGCGCCAACGCCGGACGCACAGGCGCGGCCAGCATCAGCGTGGCGAGCACGATGGCGAGAACAGTGGAAGGCACTGCGGGCACTGGGAGCGCGGGGGGCACTGGGGAAACCGGGACAGCCATGGTGGCCGGATGGGGCTTGACGATCATGGCCCGATTCTAGCATCCGGGGCCACGCCAGGCTCCGGTGAAAATGTTGCAACCGGCGCCCGGCCGCGTGCGAGCAGGCATCCCGTCAAACAGCAGCCATAAAAGGTATCTTCCCGTCACCGGACGCGCGCCGCGCTTGTGGCACAATGCCCCGCTTTCGACTGACTCGTTTTCTCGATGTCCAATCTGCCTGCCTCTGTCCTGCAAAAGATTGTGTCGCTGATCGCGGCCGAACTGTCCGTGCAACCTCGCCAGGTGGCGGCTGCCGTTGAACTGTTGGATGAAGGCGCCACGGTGCCGTTTATCGCCCGCTACCGCAAGGAAGTCACGGGCAACCTGGACGACACCCAGCTTCGCACACTCGAAGAACGCCTGCTGTACCTGCGCGACATGGAAGATCGCCGCGCCACGATCCTGGCGTCGATCGAGGAACAGGGCAAGCTGACCGACGAACTGCGCACCGCCATCGAGGCGGCCGAGACCAAGCAGGCACTGGAAGACCTCTACCTGCCCTACAAGCCGCGCCGCCGCACGCGCGCCCAGATCGCCCGCGAATGCGGCCTGGAGCCGCTGGCGCAGGCCCTGCTGGCCGACCCGACCCTCGACCCCCAGACCGAAGCCGCAAAGTTCGTCAACGGCAACCCGACCGCCGACGGCGGCGTGCCCGACGTCAAGGCCGCATTGGACGGCGCGCGTGACATCCTGTCGGAACAATTCGGCGAAACCGCCGAACTGCTTGGCAAGCTGCGCGAGCACCTGTGGAGCAACGGCGTGGTGACGTCTTCCGTCATGGAAGGCAAGGAAACCGCCGAGGAAGAGAAGTTCCGCGATTACTACCAGTACAGCGAAACGATCCGCACCGTGCCGTCGCACCGCGCGCTGGCGCTGTTCCGCGGCCGCAATGCAGGCGTACTGATGGTCAAGCTGGGCCTGGGCGAGGAACAGGACGCCATGGTGCCGCACCCGTGCGAAGGCATGATCGCGCGCCACGTTGGCATCCAGAACCAGAACCGCCCGGCCGACAAGTGGCTGGCCGATGTATGCCGCTGGTGCTGGCGCGTGAAGGTGCAGCCGCACCTGGAAACCGAACTGCTGACGCAGCTGCGCGAGACCGCCGAGGGCGAAGCGATCAAGGTGTTCGGCCGCAACCTGCATGAACTGCTGCTGGCGGCCCCGGCCGGCCCGAAGTCCGTGATGGGCGTTGACCCGGGCATCCGCACGGGCTGCAAGATCGCCGTGGTGGACGCCACCGGCAAGCTGCTGGAAACCGCGACGATCTACCCGCACGAGCCGCGCCGCGACTGGACCGGCTCGCTGGCCACGCTGGCCCGCCTGGCGAAGCAGCACAACGTGGCGCTGTGCTCGATCGGCAACGGTACGGCCAGCCGCGAGACCGACAAGCTCGTGCAGGACCTGATGAAGGGTGCTCCCGAGCTGAAGCTGACCAAGATCGTGGTCAGCGAAGCTGGCGCCTCGGTCTATTCGGCCTCCGAACTGGCGGCCAAGGAATTCCCCGAACTCGATGTTTCGCTGCGCGGCGCGGTATCGATTGCCCGCCGTCTGCAGGATCCGCTGGCCGAGCTGGTCAAGATCGATCCGAAGTCGATCGGCGTGGGCCAGTATCAGCACGACGTGAACCAGCGCGAACTGGCACGCACGCTGGACGCCGTGGTGGAAGACTGCGTGAACGCGGTGGGCGTGGACGTCAACACGGCCTCTGCCCCGCTGCTGGCGCGTGTATCGGGCCTGAACTCGGTGCTGGCGCGCAATATCGTCGAGTACCGCGATGCCAACGGCGCATTCGCCAACCGCGATTCGCTGAAGAAGGTGCCGCGCCTGGGCGACAAGACGTTCGAACAGGCCGCCGGCTTCCTGCGCATCAACACCGGCGACAATCCGCTGGACCGCTCATCGGTGCACCCGGAAGCCTACCCGGTGGTGCAGAAGATCCTCGACCACATCAAGAAGGGCCTGCCCGATGTGATGGGCAACCGCGAGGCCTTGCGCGGCGTGTCGGCCCAGCAGTTCGCCGACGACAAGTTCGGCCTGCCGACCGTGCGCGACATCCTGACCGAACTGGAAAAGCCGGGCCGCGACCCGCGCCCCGAGTTCAAGACCGCGACGTTCCAGGAAGGCGTGGAAGACGTCAAGGACCTGCAGCCGGGCATGGTGCTCGAAGGCGTGGTGACGAACGTGGCGGCCTTCGGCGCGTTCGTCGACATCGGCGTGCACCAGGACGGTCTGGTCCACATCTCGGCGCTGTCGACGAAGTTCGTCAAGGACGCGCACGAAGTGGTCAAGGCTGGCCAGATCGTCAAGGTCAAGGTGATGGAAGTCGACGTCAAGCGCAACCGTATCGGCCTGTCGATGCGCCTGGACGACGAGCCCGGTCAGACGGCGGCCCGCACGGGCGGCGGCGACCGCTCGAATGATCGTGGCGGCCAGCGCAATGGCGGCGGCAAGAGCTTCGGCGGCGGGAACCGTCGCGAAGCGGAACAGCAAGGCGCGATGGCTGCGGCGTTCGCAAAGCTCAAGCGTTAAGACTCACCACCGTATTGCTCCCCTCTCGCGCGTTGCGGGAGAGGGGAGCAAACAGAAACGCCCCGCGATTGCGGGGCGTTTTCACATCTGGACCTCGGAGATCAGATCTCGACCTTCGTCCCCAGCTCCACCACGCGGTTGGCCGGAATCGAGAAGAAGTCCGAAGGCTTCGCGCCATTCTGATGCATCCACGCGAACAGGCTCTCGCGCCACATCGACATGCCGGGCAGTTTCGACGGGATCACCGACTCACGCGCGATGAAGAACGAGGTTTCCATCAACTCGAACTCCATGCCGAGCTTGCGCTGGGCAAGATCGAGCACCTTCTGCACGTCCGGCGTTTCCTTGAAGCCGTACTCGGACTTGAGGATGAAGACGCCGCCACCGAGGTCCTTGCAGGTCAGGCGGTGATCGTCGTCGACGTACGGGATGTCCCGCGTGACGAACTGCAGGAACACCACGCGCTCATGCAGCACGCGGTTGTGCTTGAGGTTGTGCAGCAGTGACACGGGCACCGACTCGGTGTTGCCGGTCAGGAACACGGCCGTGCCCTCGACGCGATGCGGCGGATGAGCCAGCAGGCCGGCAATGAACGGCTCCAGCGGAATGCCGTCTTCCAGGCTGCGCGCGCGCAGCAGCTTGCGGCCGCTGTGCCACGTCATCAGCAGGAAGAACGCCGTGGCGCCCATCAGCAGCGGGAACCAGCCGCCCTCGGCGACCTTGAGCAGGTTGGCCGCGAAGAACGACAGGTCGACCACCAGGAACAGCAGGCTGATCATCGTGACCAGCGCCGGATTCCACTTCCAGACATTGCGCATCACCAGCGCGGCCAGGAACGTGGTGATCACCATCGTCGTGGTCACGGCGATGCCGTACGCGGCCGCCAGGTTATCGGACTTCTTGAAGGCCAGCACCACGCAGATCACCAGCACCAGCAGGATCCAGTTGATCACCGGCAGGTAGATCTGGCCGATCTCGGCGGCCGACGTGTAGCGGATGCGCATGCGCGGCATGAAGCCGAGCTGGATCGCCTGGCTCGTCAGCGAGAACGCCCCCGAGATCACGGCCTGCGAGGCGATCACCGTGGCCGCCGTGGCCAGCAGCACCATCGGCAGTTGCAGCGCCGACGGCACCATCAGGTAGAACGGGTTCTCGATCGCGTCCGGGTTGCCCAGCAGCATCGCCCCCTGGCCGAAATAGTTCAGGATCAGGCACGGCATGACCAGCACGAACCAGGCCTTGCGGATCGGCTTTGCGCCGAAGTGGCCCATGTCGGCATAGAGCGCCTCGGCGCCGGTCAGCACCAGGAACACGCTGCCCAGCACGATGAACGCCTGCAGCGCATGATCGTGCAGGAACGTCACCGCGTAGACCGGGCTGATGGCCTTGACGATCTCGGGGGCGTGCAGCAGATGCATCAGGCCCAGCGCGCCAAGCGCCAGGAACCACACCACCATGATCGGGCCGAACAGCTTGCCCACCACATGGGTGCCGCTGCGCTGGATGAAGAACAGCAGGGCCAGGATCAGCACCGTGATCGGGATCACGAAGTGCGAGAGCCCCGGCGCGGCGATCTCCAGGCCTTCGACGGCGGACAGCACCGAGATGGCCGGGGTGATCACCGCGTCGCCGTAGAACATGCACGCGCCGAAGATGCCGAACATCATGATCAGCTTGGCCATGCGAGACCGCGGCGTCGCCGTACGCAGGGCCAGCGCCATCAGCGCCAGGATGCCGCCTTCGCCGTCGTTGTCGGCCCGCATCACGAACAGCACGTACTTGAGGGAAACGACGATGACAAAGGCCCAGAACAGCATCGAGATGATGCCAAGCACCGCATCGGGGCTGAACGGAATGCCATGGTCCGGGCTGAAGCACTCCTTGAGCGAGTACAGGGGACTGGTACCGATGTCGCCGAAGACAACACCGATCGCGCCGATCACGAGCGCACGGGAGCTCGGACTTTCGACGTAGTAGTGACTGGTTGTGGATTGAGTCATGGATTTGGGTCTGGTGGACCGGCTCGCGCCCTCCGGCCTGACTTCGGCTTTGCCCGGCTGACTGCCGGACATGCAAACCTGCCGATGTGATGCATCAGGCTCGAATTCTCTTACGCAAACGGCTCCGGTCCCCGATAGGGGCGGTATGGCCTTCTCTACCTCTATTGCATTGCACAAACGCGC
>JAFAJB010000159.1 GCA_019236395.1 Cupriavidus sp. | reverse complement strand
GTGTCAAAGCGAAATTTGACGGACCCGGGTGCCATTGTTGTGTCAGCGGAACGGCCGGCGGCCTGGTTCAGGCCACACCGGCCGGGTCCATGTCGGCCTCGGACGTGAACGAATCGGCAAAGAACGCGTCCTCGTGCAGCTTGCACTTGGCCGTGAAATCGGTGCGCGCCGCGTTGACCATCACCGGTGCGCCGCAGGCGTAGACCTCGTGGGCGGACAGGTCCGGATGGTCGGCCATCACGGCCTGGTGGACGAAGCCGGTGCGGCCCGTCCAGCTGTCTTCGGCCTGCGCGTCGGACACTACCGGCACGTACTTGAAATTCGGCAGGTCGCGCGCCCATTGCTCGCACAGCGCGTGCATGTACAGGTCGCGCGGACGGCGGCCGCCCCAGTACAGCGTCATCGGGCGCGTGATGCCGGTGTAGGCGGCATGCTCGACGATGGCCTTGATCGGCGCGAATCCGGTGCCGGAGGCCAGCAGGATGATCGGCTTGTCCGATTCCTCGCGCAGGAAGAAGCTGACGAGCGGGCCTTCGAAACGCAGGATGTCGCGTTCCTTCATGACCGGCGCGCCTTCCTTGGCGCCGAACACGTAGTCGGTGAACGCGCCGCCGGGCATATGGCGGATGTGCAGTTCGATCGGGCCTTCCTCGTGCGGCGGCGTGGCGATCGAGTAGCTGCGGCGCTTGCCGTCGCGCAGCAGGAACTCCACGTACTGGCCTGCCAGGTACTGCATGCGCTCGGTGGCCGGCAGTTGCAGCTTGATGGCGATGACGTCGTCGGCCAGGCGCTCGACCGTGGCCACGCGGCAGGGAATCTTCTTGATCGGAATGTCGCCGGCGCCATGCACCTCGCGGCATTCGATCGTGATGTCGGACGTGGCATTCGCGCAGCAGAACAGCGCGCGGCCTTCCGTCTTCTCCTGGGCCGTCAGGGCCGAGGCGGCGTGGTCGCCCTGGTTGATCGTGCCTTCCAGCACGCGGCCCTTGCAGGAACCGCACGCGCCGTTCTTGCAGCCGTAGGGCAGGCCGATGCTGTGGCGCAGGGCAGCGCCGAGGATGGTTTCATCTGCGGCCACATCGAACTTGTGGCCGCTGGGCATTACGGTGACTTGATAAGCCATAATCGGATCTATGAACCAAATTCTGTCGCCGCGAACGGCGTTGTCTTCTCCGCGGCGCGCACGGCGTCTGGGCCGTCCGCGCCTGCTGATCGTCGGTTGCGGCGATGTCGGCACGCGCATCCTGCGCCTGCTGTCCGCGCGCATGCGCGTGTTCGCCGTCACATCGCAACCATCCCGCCGGGCTGAACTTCGCGCCGCCGGCGCGGTACCGCTGGTGGCCGATCTGGACCGGCCCGCCACACTGGCGCGCCTGTCGGGGCTGGCGAAGCGGGTGATCGATCTGGCGCCGCCGCCGGGGCAGGGTGAGGGCGATCCGCGCACGCATGCCCTGGCTGGCGCACTGCGTCGCACGGCCTGGCGTCGGGCACGCTTCACCCGTCTGCCCGCCGGTGCTGGCGAGGCCGCCATTCTACCCGAGCGGGGCTGGCACCGGGCATTTCAGACGGCTCGGCGGCATCGGCCCGCGGGGACGTTCATCTATGCCAGTACCACCGGCGTCTACGGCGATCGCGGCGGCGCGCGCGTACGGGAATTCGACGCGGTGCGTCCGCAAACGGCCCGAGCCCGGCGGCGGGTGGCCGCGGAAGCGTCGGTGCGGCGTTTTGGCCGCGACGCCGGCTGGCGCGCCAGCATCGTGCGGATTCCCGGCATCTACGCCGAGGATCGCCTGCCGATCGCCCGGCTGCACAAGCGCACCCCGGCGCTGGCGCCGCAGGACGATGTCTACACGAGCCATATCCACGCCGACGACCTTGCGCGCACGATGATCGCGGCGCTGTGGCGCGGCCGCGCGCAGCGGGTCGTCCATGCCAGCGACGACACCGAACTGCGCATGGCCGACTACTTCGACCTCGTGGCGGACCGCCGCGGCCTGCCGCGCCCGCCGCGCATCACGCGGCAGCAGGCGCGGGATGTGATCGAACCGGCGCTGTTGAGCTTCATGAGCGAATCGCGCCGGATCGACAACCGCCGGCTCAAGCGCGAATTGCGCCTGCGGCTGCGCTTTCCCACCGTCACCTCCTTCTTCGACCGCTGATCCCGGGATGGCATGCCGACTGCGCCTGCCTGTCCTTCGCGTAGCTGTATATACAACTATGGCTCGCCGGAAATTTTTCATCTGTGAAATGTGATCGATAACGGTGCGCTGCAGCATGGCGATGCACCGCCATCGCGCATCAGTAAAGCGTTTCGACGACTCCGATCAGCACACGCTCTCAGGTAAACCCCGGGTTTGACTTGTATATACAGCGTTGTTAGATTCCCCATCACGGCGGCAATGCAGACCAGCACCGCCCGATCCGGGAGACGGGTCCTGCCCCCACATCTGACTATTGGAGCCGACAGCATGAAGCTGCAACGCCACGCAGTCACCGCAATTCTTGTCTTTGCAGCCTCTGCTGCCGCTACCACCGCCCACGCAGAAAACACGCCGGTAGCGCTTGGCATGAGCGGCTGGACCGGCTTTGCGCCGCTGACGCTGGCCGACAAGGCCGGCATCTTCAAGAAGCACGGCGTGGATGTGGACATCAAGATGATTCCGCAGAAGGACCGTCATTTGGCGCTGGCTTCCGGTGCGATCCAGTGCGCGGCAACCACTGTGGAGACGCATGTGGCGTGGAACGCCAATGGCGTGCCGATCACCCAGATCGTGCAGCTCGACAAGTCCTACGGCGCCGACGGCCTGGCCGTTCGCGGCGACGTGAAGAGCTTTGCCGACCTGAAGGGCAAGACGATCGGCGTGGATGCGCCGGGCACCGCGCCGTACTTCGGCCTGGCCTGGATGCTCAAGAAGAACGGCATGACGCTGAAGGACGTCAAGGTGACCACGCTGTCCCCGCAGGCCGCGGCGCAGGCGTTCGTCGCGGGACAGAACGATGGCGCGATGACCTACGAGCCGTATCTGTCGACCGTGCGCGCCAACCCGGACAAGGGAAAGATCCTGGCCACCACGCTCGACTACCCGATGGTGACCGATACGCTCGGCTGCGCGCCGAAATGGCTCAAGGACAATCCGAAGGCCGCGCAGGCGCTGGTCGACAGCTACTTCGAGGCGATCGAGATGATCCACAAGGAGCCCGAGCGCGCCAACGAGATCATGGGCGCGGCGGTCAAGCAGACCGGCGAGCAGTTCGCGAAATCGTCGGCCTACCTGCGCTGGCAGGACCGCGACGCCAACCGCAAGTTCTTTAACGGCGAACTGGCCAGCTTCAGCAAGGAAGCCGCTGGCGTGCTGATGGACATCGGCGTGATCCGCCAGGTGCCGGACGTGACGGCGATCTATGACGCCCGCTTCCTCAAGTAAGCCGGAGCCCGCAACGATGTCGCAAGCTTCCACCTCCACGACCACGGCCGCGGCCCGCGTGCCGGCCCCGATCGCGGGGCAGGGCACGACGGCCACGCGCAGGCGCCATCCGTGGATGTCGCCGCTGGTGCCGGTGTCGCCGCGTGCGCGCTGGCTGCTCGGCCTGTCGTTCTTCGTCGCGTTCTTCGTGGTGTGGGCCATCGCCACGCTCGGCGGCTTCGTGTCGCGCACGTTCCTGGCCGACCCGCTGACGATGGCGCATGAAGGCTGGATGCTCTTCACGCAGTACGGCTTCATCGGCGATATCGGCATGACCGTGTGGCGCGTGGTGGGTGGTTTCGTGCTGGCCGCAGCGCTGGCCGTGCCGCTCGGCATTTTCATGGGCGCGTACAAGGCGGCCGAAGCATTCTTCGAGCCGTTTGTCTCGTTCTGCCGCTACCTGCCGGCGTCCGCCTTCATTCCGCTGCTGATCCTGTGGGCCGGTATTGGCGAGACGCAGAAGCTGCTGGTGATCTTCATCGGCTCGTTCTTCCAGATCGTGCTGATGGTGGCCGTGACGGTCGGCGGCGCGCGCAAGGATCTGGTGGAGGCGGCCTATACGCTGGGCGCCACGCCGCGCGGCATCGTGCGGCGCGTGCTGATTCCGGGCGCCGCGCCCGAGATTGCCGAGACGCTGCGTCTGGTGCTCGGCTGGGCCTGGACCTATGTGATCGTGGCCGAACTGATCGGCTCGTCGTCGGGCATCGGCCACATGATCACGGACAGCCAGGCGCTGTTGAACACCGGCCAGATCATCTTCGGCATCATCGTCATCGGCTGCATCGGGCTGGTGTCGGACCTCGTTTTCAAAGTGGCCAACCAGCGTCTGTTCCCGTGGAGTTCGATCAAATGAGCGCGCTGTCGATCCAGCAGGTTTCCCGCACGTTCGAGAACCCTCGCGGCGGCTCCACGCAGGCGTTGCTGCCCGTCGATTTCGAGGTGCGCGACAACGATTTCGTGACGATCCTCGGGCCATCGGGCTGCGGCAAATCCACGCTGCTGCGCATCGTGGCCGGGCTCGATACGCCCAGCGGCGGCCGCGTGCTGCTCGACGGCCAGCCGGTGGCGGGCCCGGGGGCCGATCGTGGCATGGTGTTCCAGTCGTACACGCTGTTTCCGTGGCTGACGATCGAGCAGAACGTACGCTTCGGCCTGCGCGAGCGGGGCATGAGCGCGGCCGATCAGAAGGAGCGCAGCGATTTCTTCATCGCACGCGTGGGTTTGCGCGGCTTCGAGCATCACTATCCGAAGCAGTTGTCCGGCGGCATGCAGCAACGTACCGCGATTGCCCGTGCGCTGGCCAACGATCCGAAGATCCTGTTGCTCGACGAACCGTTCGGCGCGCTCGACAACCAGACGCGCGTGCTGATGCAGGAGTTGCTGCTGGGCATCTGGGAGTCCGCGCGCAAGACGGTACTATTCGTCACGCACGATATCGACGAGGCCATCTTCATGGCCAACCGGGTGGCGGTGTTCTCCGCGCGGCCGGGTCGGATCAAGAGCGAGATCGCGGTGGATTTCCCCCATCCGCGCCATTACACGATCAAGACATCGCCCGAGTTCTCCACGCTGAAGGCGCGGCTGACCGAGGAGATTCGCGCCGAGGCGATGGCCGCGGCCGAGCATTGAAGCCATGAACCAGTCCGCCAGCCAGGCACCCACCCCATCCAACGTCGCCGCTCCCGCCGCGCTGTACCGGCAGGTCAAGGAGTACATCGCGCGCCAGATCCAGAGCGGCGCGTGGCAACCCGGCGACCGCGTACCGTCCGAGCAGGAGCTTGTGAACCGCTTCTCGGTGTCGCGCATGACGGTCAATCGCGCGCTGCGCGAACTGTCGGAGCAGGGCAGGGTGGTGCGCGTGGCCGGCGTGGGCACGTTCGTGGCCGAGCACAAGCCGCAGTCGACGCTGCTCTCGGTGGTCAACCTGCAGGACGAGATCCGCATGCGCGGGCATGACTATGCGTGCGATGTGATCCTGGTGGAACGCGTCTCGGCGTCGATCGAGGTGGCCGCGGCGCTGGAGCTGCATACGGGCGAATCGGTCTACCACTCGGTCTGCGTGCATCGCGAGGACGGCGTGCCGGTGCAACTTGAAGACCGCTACGTGAACCCGCGTGTGGCGCCGGAGTTCATCAATCAGGACTTCACCGACACGAAGCCCGGCGAATACCTGTTGCGCAATGTGCCGTTTGACCAGGTGGAGCATGTGGTCGATGCGATCTCCGCGACGCCCGAGCAGGCTGCGCAACTCGAGATGCCGCCGACGCAACCTTGCCTGTTGCTGACGCGCCGCACGTGGACCAATGGCGTGCCAGTGACGTTCGTGCGATGCCTGCACCCCGGCAATCGCTATCGGCTTGGCAGCCGCTTTCGCGCCGACGGCAATCCCGCCTTCGGCTGATTTTCATGCCCGAGGCCA
>JAFAJB010000101.1 GCA_019236395.1 Cupriavidus sp. | reverse complement strand
AACCCGGCAGCACCAATATCACGAAATAGCCGTCTCAACCAAGCGGCAGTACCGCGTCGTGGCTAGTCCCACGCAGTGAATCGGGATTGGCGGAGCTGGCCATGCGCGCACCACCCACATGGAGACAAGCATGGCGATTCCGATCCGCCTGACGGTCAATGGCAAGCCCGTTGACGCCCAGGTAGAACCTCACACCCTTCTGGTCCAGTTCCTGCGCGAACACCTGCGCCTCACCGGCACGCACGTCGGCTGCGACACCGCCCAGTGCGGCGCGTGCACCGTCCATCTGGACGGCCGCGCGGTGAAGTCCTGCAACGTGCTCGCAGTACAGGCGGATGGCGCCAGCGTGACGACGATCGAGGGGCTGGCCGCCGCCAACGGCGAGATGCATCCCGTGCAGCAGGCATTCCGCGAATGCCACGGCCTGCAATGCGGCTTTTGCACGCCAGGCATGGTGATGGCCGCCACGGCGCTGCTCAAGGAACGCCCGAACGCCGATGCGCACGCGATTCGCGAACAGCTTGAAGGCAACCTGTGCCGCTGCACCGGGTACCACAACATAGTGCGTGCGGTGCAGCAGGGCCAGGCGGCGATGCATGGCGCCGCGGCCACGGCCAGCGCGGAATAAGGAGACCGGCCATGAATGCACCCGACAAGCAGCCGCTGATCGGTTCGCCGGTCCGCCGCAAGGAAGACTACCGGTTCCTGACCGGCAACGGCCAGTACACCGACGACGTCGTCCTGCCGCGCCAGAGCTACGGCTATTTCCTGCGCTCGCCACACGCGCACGCGCGCATCAGGTCGATCGACACGTCCGAAGCGCTGGCCTCGCCCGGCGTGATTGCCGTGCTGACCGGCGAAGACATGGCGGCCGACAAGCTCGGCGGCCTGCCGTGCGGCTGGCTGATCCACAGCATCGACGGCACACCGATGAAGGAGCCGCCCCACCCCGCGCTGGCGCACGGAAAGGTGCGCCACGTGGGCGACCAGGTGGCGCTGGTCATCGCCGAATCGCTGCAGCAGGCGCGCGATGCCTCCGAGAAGATCGACGTCGACTACGAGGAACTGCCGGCCGTGGTCAGCCCGGCCGATGCCGCGTCATCGTCGTCCCTGGTCCATGACGATGTCCCGGCCAACACCTGCTACACCTGGGGCCACGGTGACCGCGCCGCCACCGACGCCGCGTTCGCCAAGGCCGCGCACGTGACCACGCTGGAGATCGTCAACAATCGGCTGATCCCGAATGCGATCGAGCCGCGCGCGGTCAACGCGAGCTACACGCGCCAGGACGACAGCTACACGGTCTACGTCGCCAACCAGAACCCGCACGTCGAACGGCTGCTGATGGGTGCGTTCGTGCTGGGCCTGCCCGAGTCGCGGCTGCGCATCATTGCGCCCGACGTCGGCGGCGGCTTCGGCTCGAAGATCTTCCTGTACCCGGAGGACGTGGCGCTGACCTGGGCGTCGAAGAAGGTTGGCCGCCCGATCAAGTGGACCGCCGAACGCTCCGAGTCATTCCTGACCGACGCCCACGGCCGCGACCACGTCACGAAAGCAGAGCTCGCGCTGGACGCCGACGGCAAGTTCCTGGCGATGCGCGTGCACACCGTGGCCAACATGGGCGCGTACCTGTCGACGTTCGCGAGCAGCGTGCCGACGATCCTCTACGCGACGCTGCTGGCCGGCCAGTACGCCACGCCCGCGATCTACGCAGAGGTGAAGGCCGTGTTCACCAATACGTCGCCGGTCGATGCGTATCGCGGTGCGGGGCGCCCCGAAGCGACCTACGTCGTCGAACGGCTGGTGGAAGCGGCCGCGCGTGAAACCAACGTCGACCCGGCCACGCTGCGCCGCAAGAACTTCATCCGCAGCTTCCCCTACGCAACCCCCGTGGGCCTGACGTACGACACTGGCGACTACGAGCCCTGCCTGGCACGTGCCGAGGAACTGGCGGACGTGGCGGGCTTCCCGGCCCGGCGCGATGCCGCGAAACAGCGCGGCCGCCTGCGCGGGCTCGGCTACTCGTGCTACATCGAGGCCTGCGGGCTGGCGCCATCGAATATCGCCGGGGCGCTCGGTGCGCGCGCCGGGCTGTTCGAAGTCGGCGAAATCCGCGTGCATCCGACCGGCACGGTCACGGTCTTCACCGGATCGCACAGTCACGGGCAAGGCCACGAAACCACGTTCGCGCAGATCGTGGCGGACCGGCTCGGCATTGCGCTCGACGCCGTAGAGGTCGTGCACGGCGACACCGGCCGCGTGCCGTTCGGCATGGGTACCTATGGCTCGCGCTCACTCGCCGTGGGCGGTTCGGCGATCGTGAAGGCGCTCGACAAGATCGAAGCCAAGGCCAAGAAGATCGCCGCGCACCTGCTGGAAGCATCCGACGCCGACATCGAGTTCAAGGATGGCGTGTTCCGCGTGGCCGGCACCGATCGCACCAAGACCTTTGGCGAAGTGGCGCTGACGGCCTACGTGCCGCACAACTACCCGCTCGACAAGCTCGAACCGGGCCTGAACGAAAACGCGTTCTACGATCCGACGAACTTCACCTATCCGTCCGGCGCGTATATCTGCGAAGTAGAGGTCGATCCGGACACCGGCGAATCGCAGGTGATCAAGTTCACCGCCGTGGATGACTTCGGCAACGTGATCAACCCGATGATCGTCGAAGGCCAGGTGCATGGCGGCATCGGCCAGGGCCTGGGCCAGGCAATGCTCGAGCAGTGCATCTACGACCCCGACAGCGGCCAGTTGCTGACCGGCTCCTACATGGACTACGCAATGCCGCGCGCGGGCGACCTGCCCGATTTCACCGTGGAAACATCCAGCGGCACGCCGTGCACGCACAACCCGCTCGGCGTGAAAGGCTGCGGCGAGGCAGGCGCGATCGGCTCGCCACCGGCCTTCATCAATGCCATGGTCGATGCGTTGTCGCCGCTTGGCGTACACGATCTGCAGATGCCCGCCACGCCGCACCGCGTGTGGCAGGCCATCCAGGCCGCGCAATCCAGCGCCGCGTAACACGGGAGAGCACAACATGTATGCATTCCAGTACGAACGCGCCACGGATGCCAAGGCCGCCGTGGCCAAGCTGAAAGCCGATGGCGACGCGAAGTTCCTGGCCGGCGGGCAAAGCCTGCTGGCGGCAATGAAGCTGCGCCTGGCCTCACCGTCGACGCTGATCGACGTCACGCGCATTCCGGGCATGACGGGAGTTCACGTCGATGGCGACGAGCTCGTGATCGGCGCCGCAACGCGCCATGCCGAGGTGGCGGCCAACCCCGACGTCATGCGCCGCATTCCGGCACTGGCGGCGCTGGCCAACGGCATTGGCGACAGGCAGGTGCGCGCGATGGGCACGATCGGCGGATCGCTCGCCAACGACGACCCCGCCGCGGACTATCCCGCGGCGGTGCTCGGCCTGAACGCGACGATCGTCACCGACCGCCGCAACATCACCGCCGACCAGTTCTTCAAAGGGCTCTACGAAACAGCGCTCGAACCCGACGAACTGATCACGGCGGTGCGCTTTCCTTCGCCGGATCAGGCCGCCTACGTCAAGTTCCGCAACCCGGCCTCGCGCTTTGCGCTGGTCGGCGTGATGGTGGCGCGCACCGGCAAGACCGTGCGCGTGGCCGTTACCGGCGCGGCCGACAGCGTGTTCCGGTCTCCGGCGCTGGAGCAGGCGCTTGCGGCCAGCTTTACGCCGGCAGCCGCGCGGGCGGTGAAGATGGACCCATCCTGCCTCAACGCGGACCTGCATGCGTCGCCGGAATATCGCGCGCATCTGATCCCGGTGCTGGCCTCGCGTGCGGTGGAGCAGGCGCTGAAGGGGTAGAAGGAGATAGAAGGGGTAGCCGCACGCTCTGTTTGCTCCCCTCTCCCGCGCGCGGGAGAGGGGCCGGGGGAGAGGGCAGGCGTGTCCACGGCTACCGCGCGGGATAGAACCGACGGCTTCGTTCCAACGCTCGCGTGCTGGAACACACCGACGGCTTTGTTCCAATGCTCGCGTGCTGGAACACACCGACGGCTTCGTTTCAGGTGGCGCCAAGCTGTACCACCCCTCTCCCCTACCCTCTCCCCATGAGGGGAGAGGGTGCCAAGACACCATGTCCTGCACCCACTTGGGCGTGGCTCGCGGCGTCGGCAGTTAAACAACCAACAGCTTCGTTTATCGGTTTGCAGTTGTGACCATGCTTCCCACCTCGATCGACCAAACCCTTTCGCTGCTCGAAAAGCAGCAATACTTCGCCGACCGCGAGACGGCCACCGTGCTCTACCTCGCGCTGCGCATGCAGCGCCCGCTGTTCCTGGAAGGCGAGCCCGGCGTCGGCAAGACCGCGCTGGCGCAGGCCATGGCTGGCGCACTCGGCACGCGGCTGCTTCGTCTGCAGTGCTATGAAGGGCTCGATGCCGCCAGCGCGCTTTACGAATGGGACTACCCGCGCCAGATCATGGCGCTGCGCCTGGCCGAAGCGCGCGGCGAGCGGCCCGAGCAGCAATCGCTCTATCACGACGACTACCTGCTCAAGCGTCCGCTGCTTGAAGCGCTGCTGCCGGACCCGGCCGCGCCAGACGTCCCGCGTGTGCTGCTGATCGACGAGATCGATCGCGCGGACGAGCCATTCGAAGCCTTTCTGCTGGAGGTGCTGTCCGAATATCAGGTATCGATCCCCGAGATCGGCGTGGTCCGTGCCGAGCGCCCGCCGCTGATCGTCGTCACGTCGAACCGCACGCGCGAGGTGCACGACGCGCTCAAGCGCCGCTGCCTCTACCAGTGGATGGGCTACCCGGGGCGCGACCGCGAACTGCAGATCGTCGCGGCACGCGCGCCGGAGGCGGCCACGGCCCTGCAGCGGCAGGCGATCGATTTCATCCACCGGCTGCGCGGTATCGACCTGTTCAAGGCGCCCGGCATCGCCGAGGCGATCGACTGGTGCCGCGCGCTGGCGGCGCTCGGTGTGACCGAGCTCGACCCGCAATCGGTGCGCAACACGCTAGGCGTCCTGCTCAAGTACCAGGATGACCTGGCACGCGCCGACGGGCCGACCGTCGCGGAACTGCTCGCCGGCACCACACCGGCATCCTGACCATGCAGCACGCCGCGCCCTCCGCCCTGCAAAGCGCTCCGCAATCGCTGCCGATGCTGGCGCGTAACGTCACGCATTTCATGCGGCTGCTTCGCGATGCTGGCTTCGGCCTATCGCCCGCGCATGCCGTCGATGCGCTCACGGCACTTCGCTACGTCGATATCGGCACGCGCGACGAGGTACGCGCCGCGCTGGCCGCGCTGGTGTTATCGGGCCCCGATCAACGTCCGCTGTTCGATGCCGCCTTCGACCTGTTCTGGCGCGATCCCGACTGGGAGGGCAAGCTGCGTGCGCTGCTGCTGCCGCGTGTCGATGCCGGTGCGCCACCACCGAGGCGCAGCAACCGGCTGGCCGATGCGTTGGCCGCACGGCAGCCCGAATCGGCCAAATCGGACCAACCTCCGCGCGAGGAACGCATCACCGCTCCGCTGACGTTCTCCGATCAGGAACGGCTGGCCGGACGCGACTTCGAAACGCTGAGCGCCGAAGAATGGCGTGCGCTGCAGCATCTGGTGCGCACGCGGCGCACGCATCTGGCGCTGGAGAAGACCAGGCGCCTGCGCGCGTCCGCCTGCGGCACCCATGCCGACCTGCGCGCGAGTGCGCGGCAGGCGGTGCGTCAGCATGGCGAGTGGCTGCGCTGGAAGTATCGCAAGCGCACCGAACGCAAGCCGCCCGTGGTGCTGCTGCTCGACATCTCGGGATCAATGAGCCAGTACTCGCGTGCGGTGCTGTACTTCTGCCACGCGCTGACGCAGTCGCGCGAACGGCTGCACGTGTTCCTGTTCGGCACGCGGCTGACCAATGTGACGCGTGCCCTGCGCGAGCGCGATCCCGACGATGCGGTGAACCTGATCACCGA
>JAFAJB010000254.1 GCA_019236395.1 Cupriavidus sp. | reverse complement strand
AAGTAATCGGCGTCGACGAATTCGTGAGAGTCCTGAAGCTGACCGGCCAGTTCGAGGGTCTGGTGGAGCAGCTCGTGCGTGACAAGCTGACCGCGCATGCCGCGCGTCGCCACGGCATCAGGCTGTCGCCCGAAGAGGTGCAAGAGCGGGCGGACCAGTTCAGGCGCGTGCACGGGCTGCACCGTGCGGCCGACATGAACCACTACCTGGACGCGCTGAACATCACGCTCGACGAGTTCGAGGCGTTCATCACCGACAGCCTCTACCAGGAAAGGATGATGGCCCAGGTCTGTACCGACGAGGCCATCGAATCGTATTTCCAGCTCAACTCGCCCCGGTTCGACAGCATCGAAGTCAGCCATATCGTGGTCGATACCGAAGGCAAGGCGCGCGAGCTGGTGTCGGTCCTGCAGGATGATCCCGATGGCTTCGCCGAGATGGCGCGCGAGCACTCGATTGCCGATACGCGCGAGCACGGCGGCGATATCGGCCGTGTGTTGCGCGGGTCGCTCAAGGGCGATATCGAGGCGAAGGTCTTCAATGCGGAGCCCGGTGACCTGCTTGGGCCCTTTCCGGCTCCGGACAAATCGTTCTTCGAGGTCTTCCTGGTGCGCGCCAAGCATCCCGCGCGCCTCGATGCCGATGTGACCGTGGAGGTGCGTCGGCTGCTGCGCGAAGAGTGGCTGATGGCAAGGGCGCAGGAACATGTCATCGAAGCCCGCTAGCGAGGCTAGCTCCGCGACGGCCGAGCCGCAGTCGCTCGCCGACTTCCTGGCGACGGTGGAGATCTTCTCGCCGCTGACGCGCGACGAAGTGGAGCGGCTCGCGTCCAGCGTGCGCACGCTGACGTTCGGTTTTGGCGATACGGTCTGCAACGCAGGCGAGCAGGCTGATGGCATCTTTATCGTCCGCAGCGGAAGCGTGCGTGTGTTCAACGAGGAACACGGCAAGGAAATCAGCATGGGCGTGCGCAAGTCCGGCGAGGTGTTCGCCGACATTGCGCTGCTGCGCGAGTACCGGCATGAGTCGTCGGTGCGGGCGTCGGGAAAGACCGAGCTGATCACGATACCGCGCAGCGTGTCGGAGCCCGTGGTCGGCGGCAACCCGGCCGCGCTGGCGTTCATCACGAGCTACGTGGCGATCAGCTCGGCCGGCGGCTTCGTCGCACGGCTGTTCGACCTGCGCGGCAAGTTCGACAAGGCTGAACTCGAAGAAGCGGTGCGCAGCGTCGGCGTGAAGCGTGTGACCGCCGGGAAGACCATCCTCTCGCAGGACGGCCGGGACGACCGGCGCCTTTACGTGGTGCGTCAGGGGACGGTACGCCTGGTGCGGGAGGAGGAAGGCGATACGTTCCCGCTGGCCACGCTCGGACAGGGCGAGATCTTTGGCGAGCGTGCTTGCGTAATGCGCCAGGAGCAGATTGCTTCGGCGATTGCGGAGACGGACACGCGCCTGCTGGTGATCCCGGAGAAGACCGTGCAGTTGATCCTCGAACGCAACGCGCGCTTGCGCGAGGTGCTGGAGGAACGGATTCGCGCGGTCGATCGCGAGTTGCATCGGCAGAAGAAGCTCGCGGAACGGCGCAAGCGGCCGGTGCTGCTGGATCTCCATACCCGGCCGGAACTGGGCGAGCGTGTGATCCGCCGCTTCGCGCTGGTGGAGCAGGCAGAGGAGATGGATTGCGGCGCGGCGTGCCTGGCGATGGTTTGCCGCCACCATGGCATTCCGATGACGCTAGGCAAGCTGCGGGAGCTGGCCAACGTCACGACGGCCGGCGCCACGCTCGACAGCCTGGCCCGCGCAGGCGAATCGCTCGGCTTCACCACGCGCGGCGTGCAATGCACGCGCGACGCACTGCAGGGCTTCGAGTTGCCATTCATCATCCACTGGGAGGGCTATCACTACGTGGTGGTGTATGGCGTGTCATCGCGCTACGTGTGGGTGGCCGATCCGGCCATCGGCTTCCGGAAGATGAACACGGAGGAATTCGAGCGCGGGTGGAGCGGCACGTGCCTGCTGTTCTCGCCGGGCGAGTCGATGACGGAACTCGCGGTGGCGCGCTCGCCGTGGCTGCGCTTTATCAGCTACCTGGCGCCGTACAAGAAGATTCTTGCCCACCTGTTCCTGGCGACGTTCGTGATCCAGGTGCTGGGCGTGGTGCCGCCGCTGATCATCCAGAACATCCTCGATGGCGTGGTGGTGCACCAGAACATCGGGCTGCTCCATCTGCTGATCATGGGGCTGGTCATCTCGAACCTGTTCACGCAACTGATGGCGACGATCCGCGCGTACCTGGCCAATTTCATGGTGCGCAACATGGATTTTGCGATGATGTCGCACTTCTTCAAGCACACGCTGTCATTGCCACTGTCGTTCTTCGCCAAGCGCAAGACCGGGGACATCTTCGCGCGCTTCCAGGAGAACCAGACCATCCGCGCGTTCCTGACGGAATCGACGGTGACCACGGCGCTCAACCTGTTGATGGTGTTCATCTACTTCACCATCATGTTCCTCTACAACGTCAAACTGACGCTGCTGCTGATTGCGTTCGTGATCCCGATTGCGGTGCTGACGGTGGTGGTGACGCCGAAGGTGAAGGGCTACGCGCGTGAGGTGTTCGCTGCCTCGACCGATGCCAAGGCCTACCTGATGGAGACGCTTGGCGGCGCCGAGACGGTCAAGGGCATGGGTATCGAGCGGCCCGTGCGGCTGCGCTGGGAGCGCAAGTATGCCAAGGCCCTCGACCGCCAGTATCAGGCGCAATCGTTCCATATCCTGGTGGGCCTGATTAGCCAGTTGCTCAACGCGGCCACGACGATTGTCATTCTGTGGGTCGGCGCGACGCTGGTGCTGCAGCGCGAACTGACCATCGGTCAGTTGATCGCCTTCAACGCGTTCATGGGCAGCGTACTGGCGCCGCTGATGGGGCTGGTTGCGCTGTGGGGGCAGTTGAACGATGCCGGCGTGGCGATGGAGCGGCTCGGAGACGTGCTGGACCTGGAGCCGGAGCAGAAGCCGCAGGACGTGATGTCGCGCGTGCTGCTGCCGGACCTGCAGGGCGATATCAAGTTCGAAGGCGTGTATTTCCGCTACGGCGGCGAGGATACGCCCTATGTCCTCGAGAACATCAGCTTCCAGATGCGGCCGGGCGAGATGGTGGCCATCGTCGGACGAAGTGGATCGGGCAAGACCACGCTGGCCAAGCTGCTGGTGGGCTTCTACAAGCCGACCGAAGGCTCGATGATGGTCGATGGCTATGACATGAACGTGATCGACACGGAGTTCTTCCGCGCGCAAGTGGGCTACGTGATGCAGACCAACCTGCTGTTCTCGGGCACGATCGCCGAGAACATTGCCTGTGGGGACGATAGCCCGGACCGGCGCCGCATCGAGGAAGTGGCCAGGATGGCCGATGCGCATGCGTTCATCACCAAACTGCCGCTCGGCTATGAACAGGTGGTGGGCGAGCGCGGGATAGGGCTGTCCGGCGGGCAGATCCAGCGGCTGTGCATCGCAAGGGCGCTTTATCACGACCCGCGGCTGCTGGTGTTCGACGAGGCCACCTCGGCGCTGGACACCCAGTCCGAGAGCAATATCCTCGCCAACATGCAGGAGATCCTGCGCGGCCGGACGGCCGTGATCATCGCGCACCGGCTCAGTACGATCATGCAGGCCGACAAGATCCTGGTGCTGTACGAGGGCGGCATCGTCGAACAGGGGCGGCACGAGGAATTGCTCGAACGCCGCGGCATGTATTACCAGTTGGTCCAGAAACAGCTGAGCGCGGCATGAAGCT
The DNA here is from genome assembly GCA_019236395.1 of Cupriavidus sp. Classification (GTDB taxonomy): domain Bacteria; phylum Pseudomonadota; class Gammaproteobacteria; order Burkholderiales; family Burkholderiaceae; genus Cupriavidus. The sequence continues at coordinate 18,028 of JAFAJB010000254.1, read as the reverse complement.
ATACAACCCCACACCCACGCCTGGCACTTCGGCGGTATCGTTCGCGGGACTGATCGAGAAGATCGAGATCCTGCGCTCGACGCTGCGCTGGTCGTCCCGGCTGGAACGGCCAGAGATCGAAAAGCTGCTCAAGCAGGCCACCACGCTGCGCGACGAGGTGATGGGGCTGTCGCACAAGGAGCGCTTTGTTGCCGCGGCATCCGCCGCAGGCGAACCCGAGGCCGTGGTGGAGCCGGTGGAGATATCGGCCAGGGAGCGCAGGCAGGCGTTGATGGAGCGGAGCTTCATCTTCGAAGGCACGTTCGGCGATAACCCGAAGCTGCTCGAAGCGCTGGAGATTGCCGAGAAGGCCGCGCCCACGGACCTGCCGGTGCTGATCGACGGCGAGAGCGGCACGGGCAAGGAGCTGATGGCCAAGGTGATCCACGCCAATGGCGCGCGCACTGACAAGCCGTTTATCTCCGTCAATTGCGGGGCGATTCCAGAGAGCCTGCTGGAGTCGGAGTTGTTCGGCCATAAGAAAGGTGCGTTCACCGGCGCGGCCAGCGATCGGCGCGGCAAGTTCGAAAGCGCGCACACGGGCACCATTTTCCTCGACGAGATCGGCGAACTGCCGCTCCCCGGGCAGGTCAAGCTGCTGCGCGTGCTGGAACCGCACGAGATCCAGCGCGTGGGCTCGGACGAGGTGATTGCTGTCGATACCCGGATCGTCGCCGCCACCAACAAGGACCTGCGCAGGATGAGCCAGGAGGGCACGTTCCGCGAGGACCTGTTCTATCGCCTCAGCGTGATTCACGTGACGCTCCCCGCGTTGCGCGAGCGACGCGACGAGATTCCGCTGCTGGTCTCCTACTTCGGCGACGAGGCAGCGGGGCAGCTCAAGCGGCGGCCCGTCACGCTGACGCCAAGGCTGCGCGATTTCCTGCTGCACTATGAGTATCCGGGCAATATCCGCGAACTGCGCAACCTGATGTACCGGCTGTCGTGCCTGGCTGGAGATACCGCGGACTTCGCGCATTTGCCGCAGGACATCCGGCCGAAGCCGACAGGGCTGACGGCAGTGGGTGCCGCTGGCGGCAAGGCCTCCGTGACCGACCTGGGCACGGCAACGTCGCTAAGCGAGGCCAAGCGCGCAGCCAGCGACGAGGCCGAACGGGCGTTCCTGGAGCGTGGATTGCAGGAGGTAGGCGGAACAGTGGCCGAGCTTGCGCGCCGCTTCGACATGAATCGGTCCCACGTGCAGATGCTGCTCAAGAAGCATGGGATTCATTCGAAGGATTTCAGGGGGAATCGGCAGGCGGGGGGGAAGTGATCGCCGTCACGCGGAGTCCTCTTCGTCGTCGTCCATTGGGATGTACTCCCCCCAGCCGAAGAAGTCATTGCGGACCTGCGCAGCTTCGTTATACGAGCCCGCCTCGAACGTCTTAAGCAATATCGGTGTGCCTTCAAAGAGATGGGCCTCCTTCTCGAAGTCCCCTTTCTTTATGAGCGTATGGCAGACGCCGCCGAGCGGCGAGACCTGTTCCCAGATTTCAAACACTGTCAGTGTCATCGTCTTCCCCTGCATCATCCATAGGGATGTACCTCCCCAAGCCCAAGAAGTCATTGCGCATCTGGGCGGCTGCCGCATAGGTTTCCGCTTCAAATGTGGCAGTAGCTCGGGCGGGCCGCCAAAAAGGTGTGCTTGCTCTTCGAACTGCCATGGCTCCAATAGGGAAATCTCGGAGGCCCCGTTAGGTGTGATGGTCTCCCAAAGTTCGTAGGTTCTCAGCCCCATTTCCCTAGTCCTATTCCTCGTCCTCTGCGTCGTCCATCGGGATGTACTTTTCCCAACCCAGGAAGTCGTTGCGCATTTGCGCAGCTTCGTTGTAGTTCCTGGCTTCGAACGTCTTCAAGAGGTGAGGTTTTCCCTGAAAATGAGCGGCGTGTTGATGGAAGGTGCCTTTCTCAAGTAGTGCGTATTGTCCGCCTAGCTCATCGCGTGCTTCCCAGAGTTCATAGACCTTTTTCATTCCAATCTCCTAGTGAACAAATGCCATTCCCTTGTGAATCTCAATATCGACGCGTTGAGAGCCTCCACGCCTTATTACCTCGTCGTTCCTGAAAGATTGCCCAGGAGGCCCAACTCCACCAGACGTACCGGCACTTACGACGTAGCGTCTCGCCTTTGCCAGCGCTCCGCGCCTGTCTTTCAGTTGCTGCTTGTTCATTCGCAACTCAAGGGCGTATAGCATTGCCAGTCCGTTGGAGACCGCCGGGGGCGCAGACTGTGGCCCCCATGTCTCGACGTCACCTGCGCCGACATCCCTATAGCCCGGTCCCTGTGCCTGGATCCGCCCACGATGCTCTTCCTTGCGCTTGCCGGTACAGGCATCAATGAGCCGCTGTGTCCAGATCGCCAGCCACTCCCACGGCCGTTTGCCGCCAGTGCCCCCCGCCAGGTTGTCCCATGGTACCGGCGTCCAGGTCCCCGGCATTGAAGTGGCGGCGCCCAACACTTGTGGAGGTGGCGGGGCTGGCGCGATTTGCGCGTGTGCTGGGCCGGCTAGCCAGCCGAATAGTTTGAAAAACCATCCAAACCACCGCTGGAACGGGTTGGCCCCGACGTTCTCTGGTGCAGTGGCGGGAGGGCCGGAGGTTCTATCCTCGACAGCCTCATTTGCGCTCTCATCAAGCAGGCTCTTGCCGTTGTCGAGCACGTCGATGAGCCGGTGAGCGGCGTCATACCTGTACTCGGTAAGGCGGTCATGTGGCCCGGCTTGTTGAATCAACTCGCCGATCGCGTCGTAGGTGTAGGTTGTTACATTGTCACCATAGTGGTAAGCCACAGGCCGTGCGCGTGCATCGTAGGCGTACTTGATGTGCGTGCCGTTCAGGGCGATCGCTTCGACCAGGCGGCCCGCAGCGTCGTATTGCAGCGCCCGTGATCTACGGCCCCGGGAGTCCGTTGCCGTTGCGAGATTGCCTTGGGCATCGAACGTGAAGGCCCAACGGTCGACGATACGGCCGTCTTCGCGCTCAAGCAGGCTTGTAAGCAAGCCATTGATGTCGTAAGTCCACGAAATGCTCGAGATACGACCGATGCGCTTGGCGCCAAAGCCACGCTCGCCATTTGCGTCGGATGTGGCGTACCAGGAATGCAGGACAGGCTGGCCCTTGCCGTCGTATTCGATGGTGTCGATGCGGTTGGGCTTAGCAATCCTGGTCGGCAGGTTCCATACGGGGTGCCAGTCGGTCGTCGTGGTCTGCTGGCTCGCGTGTCCGGCATCCTCTATCCGCTGCGTTTCATGGCCTTTGTGGTCATACGTGTAACGCGTTTCGCTATCGTCGAAATCGACGGTGCTGATGATGTTGCCTGCAGAGTCGTATTGCGTCGATCTTGTGCCCCCGCCTTCCGGTTTCGGCCCAGTGATCGAGGATGGGCGCAGCAGGTTGCCAAAGCGCTCTTGTTTGTAGATCGTGGCCGGGCCATTTGAGTACGTGCGGGCTGTGGTGCGTTCGTCAATGTACGCGAATTGGCGTTTGTTGACGCCGCCGGCAAGTTCGGTGCTAGTGGCGCGGCCGCGGCTGTCGTACGTGTAGGTCGCGAAGCGGACGCCGGCTTCGTCGGTAATCCCGGTCAGGTACTTCGCCAGGCTCGCCCAGTATTGTGCACTCTCGTAGTGGTACTGCCGTCGCGTGCCATCCGGGTGTTCGACTTTGGCCAGCATGCCCCATGCGTTGTACGCATAGCGCGTGGTACGGTCCGTCGGGTCGGTGATCGAAGCGATCCTGCCGGCTGTGTCGTACGAAAGGCGGTAAGCCTGGTTGAAGTGGTTGGTGACCTGAAGCAGCATGCCGGGCTTGCCGGCGAGGGTCGGTGGTGTCGTGTGATCGCTGTAGGTCAGCTTGGTGGTCTTGCCATTGCGTTCGGCAATTCGCATCAACCTGCCGCGCGCATCGTAGGTCTCGATCGAGTCGTCGGCAGAGTGGAAGTACTGCCAGGCCCCTTCGATGCCGGTCATCGCGGCGGGCATGATCGTGTCACGCCCGGACGTCGATACCCAGCCGCTTCCTGCTTTCCGGAAGGTCACGGACGAGCCGTCGCCTCGTAGCACGCCGATCGTTTCGCTCGACGCCTTCGGTATTTCGATCTGACGATTCCATTGGTGCATCCAGTTTGGCCCGAAGGTATCGGCTGCGGGAAAGCGTACATGTGAGCGGTATGAGCGCTCAAGTGGCGGGACGTGGGTGGTGCCAGGGATGTCTGGCTCCATTAGCGTCTTGAGGCCCGTTCCGACGGAGACTGGATTACCGATTGGGCAGCTTTGGTCGTCGATTTCGCTGACTGGCGTGGTGGCCGACCAGAAGAACGGACCGCCGCATTGTTCTTCGAGGGGGCCGGGGGCCGGTGCCGACGCATTGGGAGGGCAGCGGAGCGTTCTATGAAAGACCCACGTTCTATGATCTTCCGATCGGCAGTGTCCAGCGCCGGGAGGGCGTGTCCACTTTCCGTGCGCAGGCGCATTGATGTTCTCGCACGCCTCTTCCGGCGTGTCAAAGTACCCCGGCATAGCGGGGCAGTAGAAGTAGTACCTCGGCGCGTAGGCATCGGACAGGCAAGGCGTGGTGATCGTCGCGCCGATGGCCACAACAGTGGCGCACAGTCGCGCCATGCGGCTGGACAGAATGGCAGGCAGGTGCATCGCAGAGGTCTTCCCGGCGTTGTACGTTGGATGTGCACAGTGCAGCCTTGCTATGCAGGGCACAGGGCTGTATCTCGTGCCTGCCATTCTGTTCAGGGCAGCGGGACGGAGACAATGGGACGATTCCGAATTTGCTGCGCGAATGTTCCCTTCTTTCTTGAAGAAGTTTCCGCACCAGGCGTGTGGCTGGCGGAAGATTCGCTCAAACCTCCGGATTCAACAACGTCTTGTCGGACCCGCCGCCGATATCCTCGGCACGGATCACGACCACGGAGACGTTGTCGTGCCCGCCATGAGCCAGTGCCAGTGCCACGAGCGCATCCGCCGTTTGCGCGCAATCGCCGGATTCCAGCACGGCTGCGATCTCGTCGTCTTCGACCTCGTTGCTGAGCCCGTCGCTGCAAAGCAGGAAGATATCGCCGTCACCAATATCCAGCGTGAGCAGCTCCAGGTCCAGCGTTGGCGCGGCGCCCACCGCGCGCGTGATCGTGTTGTGGGCGGGGTGGTGCTTCGCCTCCTCGGCGGTGATGAGCCCGCGTGCGCGTAGCCGTTCAACGTGGCTGTGGTCGCGCGTGAGCTGTTTCAGGTGGCCGTCGCGGTACAGGTAGAGCCGGCTGTCGCCAGCCCACAGGCAGCCGCAGCGGCGCTCGCACGCCACCAGTGCCACCACGGTGCTGCCGATCACGCGCACCTTCATCCGCTGCGCTTCGTCGACCAGTTGCTGGTTGACGGTCTGGATGGCTTGTCGCGCGGCGTCTATGGCCTGGTCCAGGCTGTCCGGCGGCGCCAGCGCCGCCAGCGCCTGCACGATCGAGCGGCTCGCGAAATCGCCGACCGCGTGGCCGCCCATGCCGTCGGCGACTGCCCAGAGGCCGCGCTCGGGGGCATCCAGGCAGGCATCTTCATTACGCTCCCGCACCAGTCCGACATCTGTGCAGGCGGCGGAGGTCCAGCGGAATTGCGTCGCGCAGGTCACGTGTGCTCCAGCGCGGATCGTGCTGCCGATCCGCGCAAACGCCGCCTCCTACGTGCAGGAGGGCTGGCCAGAAATCGGGTAACCGCGAAGGTCCCGCCGGAAACGCCCGGCGGGGCTCAGAGCAACCGTCCCTTGTTGCGGGCGTCCATGTTCGCGTCGACCGTGACGTTCGAGTTCGGCGCGTTGTTGCGGACGTCGATGTTCTGGAACTGGTTGTTCATCTGATCAGCATAGAAGCTGTTGCTGATCTCGTAGATGTTCACGATCGGCAACTGGCTCGGGCGGGATGCCACATATGGCTGGATCCAGCCGAAGACCCACTGCGCGCCGCCGCCGCGGATGGCGGACATGGCGCGGCAGTCTAGATCGCGGCGGGTGTAGAGGTCGCGGATGGTCAGGGTCGCCATGATTGCCTCCTGGGCGGCGGTTGCGGGTAGGCGCGATACCTGTATCGAGCAAGTGGCGTGCCACGGGGCGGGCGTGGCGTTGGCGGCCGGTTTCTGCTCGACCGGCACCAGATTGTGGCGCGAGCGGCGTGTGGCGACGTTGGCGGAAGTCCAACAGTGGCGCGCAGAGTGGTGGGCGGCAGCCATCTGTAGCGCCGCGCCCACAGCACGTGCCCGCCATGAGACCGGGTGGTGGCCGCCGCCCAACACAATCGCGTGATGCATGTTGGCGCCATGAAGACGGCCGGAAGGGCGATTTGTCCATCTATCGGCTGCAAACCGTTGCCCGGCCTCGGAATGCCTCATTGGCACGCTTGATGCTGTGCTGTTGGCAACCAGGCAGCACTGGCTGCCAGCCACAGACACCGAACCGAGACCCGCGATGAACACCCAAGACCAACAAGTTGCCACCCCGCCGGACGACAACTACCTGCCGGGCGCGCATCTGGTGACGGAACGCAATGGCTATGTCCACCATGGCATCTACGCCGGCAATGGCCGGGTGATCCACTACGCCGGGTTTTGCCATGCGCTCCACGCCGGCCCGGTCGAGGAAACCACGCTCGAACGGTTCGCGCACGGCCATGCGGTAACGATCAGGCCCGAGCCCTGCGCACGCTACCTCGGGGCGGAAGCCGTGGCCCGCGCCCGCAGCCGCCTGGGCGAATGCCACTACCACCTGCTCACCAATAATTGCGAGCACTTCTGCACCTGGTGCCTGCTCGGTCAGGCCCGCAGCGAGCAGGTGGAAAGCTGCCTGCGGCACCCGCGTCTTGCGGTGAGCATCGCGCTGCAAATGGCGCGCGCATTCCTGTCAGCAGCGGCCGCGGGCAATGGCCTGCATGCCGCCTGAAACCGTCAAACTTCGCTTTATCAAGGAGCCAGCCATGTCCGGACTGATCGACTGGGAAAGCTGCACCGCCCGCAGCGGCCGCGCCTGCCACCGGCGCTGTGGACAGGGCAGAGCGAGCATGCGCATGCATCGCGCCCGACGTACCGGATGCGCCCGACGCGCGCTGTCCGATCGCCGGGGCCCGACGCCTGCCGAGTTTGCTATACTCCGCACCGTCTTCCGATTCGCCCGCCCCAGCGCGGCGCGAGTGCCATGCAGACGGTCCGCTCGCCGTAGTTCAATGGATAGAACGAGCGCCTCCTAAGCGCTAGATACAGGTTCGATTCCTGTCGGCGGGACCATAATGAAGTCCGCAGCGGTCCTCCAAAGTTCTCCCATCCCAGTAAATGCAACGCTTCGCGGCGTTTCGTCGTTCGCCAAAGTTCGTGACGAATCGTTGGCATCCGCGATTTTTCGAGGCATCATTCGTGGCACCAGCAATGCCACGATTTTCGGTGCCACGAAAAAATGCCTATCCGCGTAGAGCCGCTATCAGACACCAAACTCCGCAACGCAAAGCCCAAAGAGAAACCGTACAAACTGGCGGACGGTGGTGGCCTCTTTTTGGAGGTTATGCCCGATGGGCGCAAGCTCTGGCGGTTTCGATACTTCCGGCCGTCCGGTAGCGAGAACCGGCTCGGGTTCGGTGTCTATCCGGAAGTGACCCTTGCGCAGGCTCGCTCTCAGCGGGACGCGGCGCGGGCACTCGTCGCAGATGGGAAAGATCCTGGCGCCGCCAAACAGGACCAGCGTCGTGCTGCCAAAATTGCCGCCGGCAATTCCTTCGAGGCTGTAGCGCGCGACTGGTACGCCACGCAGAAGGACAGCTGGAACGAGGTCTACGCCGGCAAGGTGATTGCCTCCCTGGAGAATGACGTCTTCCCAGTGCTGGGCACCACGCCGATCGCCGAGATCAAGGCGCCTGCCATCCTGGACCTGCTCAAGAAGGTCGAGGCTCGCGGCGTGCGCGAGACGACGAAACGGGTGCTGCAGCGCATGCGCGCCGTGTTCCAGTACGGGATCGTCTACGGGCTCTGCGATCGCAACCCGGCCACCGACATCGACAGCGAGGTTGTCCTGAAGTCAGCGCCGGTTCAGCACATGGCGCGGGTGCCGCTGGCCGAACTGCCGAAGCTACTGCGCGATATCGACGCCTACGAGGGTGACAAGGTGACGCGCCTGGCGCTACAGCTGATGACGCTGACGTTCGTGCGCACCACCGAGATGATCCAGGCGCAGTGGGGCGAGATCGACGAGGGCAAGGCCGAATGGTTGGTGCCGGCCGAGCGCATGAAGATGCGTGATCCTCATGTTGTGCCGCTGTCTACCCAGGCGCTGGCCGTGCTGAAGGAACTGCGCGAAATCAACGGCCACCGCGGCTACATCTTCTACAGCCCACGCGGCAAGACGGGCTACATCAGCAACAACACGATGTTGTACGCGCTGTACCGCATGGGATACCACTCGCGGATGACTGGTCACGGTTTCCGTGGCCTGGCGTCGACGGCGCTGAATGAGCTGGGCTATCGGCCGGACGTCATCGAGCGCCAACTGGCGCACGTCGAGCGAAACAAGGTGCGCGCGGCGTACAACCACGCGCAATACTTGCCCGAGCGCCGGCAGATGATGCAGGCGTGGGCTGACCATGTGAGGGCGCTGCGCGCTGAAAAGGCAGCGTAGCGCCCGGGTGTGATTACGCAAGACTTTCCCGAAGCTGGCGCAGCCATTGGTTGCGCCCTTCGACGCGGTCGCGTTCGTCCTGATCCTGCTGAGTCGAGTGTGCGGCCATTCGGCGCTGAACACCGATCTGTGCCTCGAGCCACGTTGGCCCCGAAAGGCGCTCTGCTGGACCGTACAAGGTCGCGTCGCAATCGAAATCGATCGACTGCTGTAGCTGCTCGACCATGAACTCCTTGAACCGGAAGTGATCTGGCGATGGCGGGTTCCACTCGTTGACTTTGCCCAGCATGGCGGAATACTTCGCTAGTGAGTCGGCGCACTCCTTCAGATACTTGTCCCTCGCCTCACATTGCCTGGTGAAGTCCGCCAGGGCTTCCTCTTCCACCTGATTCGGCGTCAAAGCAAGCAGGCGCTTGAGCTCCGACTCTGCTGCTGCGGCCTTCCCGGCATAGAACTCCGATGGCTCGAAGCGATCGGGGAACGGCTGGTCACTAAGCTCGTCGCGCATGGTGACGGCGACACCCATTGCGCGTGCGCAGCGCATGACGAAATCGTTGAACGAAATCCCTTCGAGAACAGCGGCTGTGTATCCAGTGGGCATAGTTTGGCTCGTTAAATGATGGTGAAGAGAAATCTTGGGGTTACCGGCAGTACGGCGTTGGCTGGATGCTTCATGCGGCAGTCTTCGTACCCGTTTCTGCGTGGACCGGCATGCGGTGGTTCCACGCCGCCGCAGCGCTGCCCTCGCTCTGATGCGTGAGCGCGATCTGGTGACCGCAGCACCCGACGTCGGTGCAGCTGGCGGCCGACCAGCCCTGCGAAGTCTTCATCTGGCCAGGCCGACCACAGAACGGGCAGGGAAGCAGTTTTATTGGCATTGGATAATTCTCCCTAAACGCGCCGGAACTCGAGCACCCACACCCACGGGTTGGCTTCCCATGCTCCGGCGCCATTGATGGACTGCCAAAGGGTGCGGAAGGACTCGCGGGGTGTCTCAACCGTAGCGCCTGCGACGGTGTAGTCCGTCCAGGCATCCTTGTCGCCGTAGCCGCCGATCCCTTCGAAAATCGAATCGGTGTCAGTAATGTCCTGTAGCCGCTCGACGCGCCCGCCGGTGATTTCCAGCAGGATGCGCGACAACCCGCGTGGCATATGGATACTCGGCTTCCACCTGATCGCCTCGGCAGGCGGGATGTTCTCGAAGCCGGCCGGCACGCAGGCGGGATAGTCGGCGCGGTAGACGGTTGGGCCCGGGTCCAGCGCTGCCGGCTGGGCCCACGTTTCGCGCACCCACAGGCGGTCAAAGAGTTGTCCATACGGGCAAGGCAATTCCTCGATGCTGTACCAGCCGCGCTGACGCGGGTCTTTCGGGACTATGTCGCCGGTCTTCTCGCCCTGCATGGCTCCGCTTACGTACCAGTCGGCCCACGATGGCAGCTTGAATACCCGCCGCGTCTGCGTCTTCCGGCCGTCGAGGATGGCACGCACCATGGCGCCGCTGAAGAGGATGGGGCGTTCTTTCGTCATGCTAGGATTACCCAAAAACTGGTGCATCGGATGGATTCCTTTCATAGAGCCGACTGGCTGTCATTCGCACAATCCGTTACGGCTGCCGTTGCGATTGCAGGAGCCTATGGAGTCGTCTTTGTTCAGAGGTCCATGGAAAGGCGCAAGGAATCCCAAGCCGAGAGGGAACGGCAGGCACTGATTCTCCTGACGCTTCAGGAACTCGCGGCCGAAGTCGGTCAGATGTGCCTTCTCTCCGGCTATCAGAGGGAGTATCCCGACGATTCGCCGATCTATCCGGACATTCCGCGCGAGTTCATGACATTGGCTGACTGCTTGGATCGGTTCCCAATTGAACGGCTTGTCGAAGTTGGGAAGGCGGAAGAGCTGCGTGCTCTCCGGAGGATCTGTCTCGAAATGGCTGTCAAGCACGAGATGCATGCTTCCATGGCCGGAGCGCGGTTCAATATCCTGCATCGCGATCGGGTTGGAGAGCTGCAGCATTCTGCAAATTCGATTTCGATCGCGTTGCAGGGAGAAATAAAGGCGCTCTGCCCAGGAAAATTTGATAAGCGTTTGCGGACGCATCTTTGAGCGGTCTCCTTTCATCACGCTGCCTCTGCTTGCTGTTCCACGGTCAACGCGATAGCTACTGGCCGTACCCACACTGGCGTCGCCGACAGCATGAACGTCTCGCCGGTCTCGGCCAGCATCAGGGTGGTGCCCATCACCTCTGCGATCGCGACAGCGGCATCCGGCGGCACCGCGTTGCCGATCCGCTCGCGCCATGCCTGGTCGCTCAGGCCGTCCAGCTCCAGGTATTCCTCGGGCTCGATCAGCGACTGCAGTGCGGCCAGCTCGAGCGTGGTGAACGGGCGGTGCCACGTGCCATCAAGCGCGCGGATGACGGCCACGACCTTGTCGCTGGCGCCTGGCAGGCGCGGATCCGCGACCGACCAGCGGCCGTTGTCGTGGCCGGCGGCTGCTGATACCGCGCCGCTCGGCTGATTCCAACCGACCACACCGTAGTGGCCGCCGGTCAGGTAGTTGTCGCCGCGCTCGCGCCGCATGCCAGGCCGGGGAGCGGCCACGGCGTAGGCGCCTTGGCCAGTGTCGCTGCGAGCGATGACCGTGCCAGCGTGCTCCTCGTAGCCCGTGACGCGGTACTTGCCGGCGCCCTCGAAACCCGTTGACGCGCGTGGATCCTGCACACACTGGCCGGTCGCATGCGCGCTGGTAACGGCGCCAGCAGCCTTCGCCCATGGAACGATCCGGTATTCGTTGTTGTGCTTGGCCGGGCCATCGTGGCGCGGATCGGAAACAGCGAACTTCCCCTGGTTGGGCCACTGCTGCCCGCTGATCGTGCCGGACGGCTCGCCCCAGCGGACAACGCCGTAGTTCTGGCCATGGTTCCATTTTTCCGACGGCACTGCTCGAGGATCGGCAACAGAGAACGCGCCGTTCGTGGGGCCGCTACGACCGGCCACGGTGCCTGCAGGCTCGTCCCACTTGCGGACGCCAAGGAAACCGCTTCCTTCGCGGTACTCCGGCACGATCAGGTAGTCGCTCAAATGGCCATCCTGCACAGCCAGCCGGTTTAGGCTGCGCCAGTCGCTGCCCGCCTCTACAAACGCCAGGCGCACCCACGTCTTCCACTGCAGCGACGGCACGCGGTGCATCGGGCCTGCAGCCTGTGCGCCGGGCAGCGGCATGCGGCCCAGCACGGTGCCGACGCCTTGCAGGCGGTGCACGGGCGGCTCGTACAGAAACGCCGGAACCTTCGCGATGTGGCGCGCGACCAGGAGGAAGCGCTTGCGGCTCTGGGCTAGCTTGCCGATCACGCCGCAGTCGTGTGTGGTCTCATTCACGGCATAGCCGTAGTGGCGTAGGATCTGGCCGATCTGGTCGAGCAGGTGCCGGCCGCGCGTAGCCAGGCGCGGCACGTTCTCGAACACGATCAGCTCAACGGGGTCGTCCTTCCACGCCTCGCACATCAGCCACACGCAGCGCAGGGTTAGCTCGTTGAGCGCCTGGTATTTCGGCGTGCGGCTCAGCGTCTCAGACAGCAGGCCGGACGCGCCCTTGCACGGGGCGGAAATGAACACGCAGTGGGGATGCTGATGGCCAGCGGCGCGTACGATGTCGTTCGGCGTTGCCTCGCGCCAGCCAACCGGCGGCTCGGCGCCGTGGAAGTCGGTGTACTGCTCGCGGGTGAACAGATCCATTACCGTGCAGGGCACGCCCACCAGCGTCTGGAAGTCACGAGCGGCTGCAGGATCGATGTCGATGCCGCCGATGCATTTCCAGGTGCCGATCATGTTGCCGACGCGGGAGACCGCCTTCTTGAAACCCTTGGCGCCGCCGCCCAGGCCCGAACACATGCCGAAGCTGTTGTACTCGCGGCGGATCATTGGCCCACCTCGCTATTCACCGCAGATTGTGCGGAGATTGCGGCCGTATTCTCCGCACGGCCCTCGAAGAGGGCTTCAATTTCCGTGTCCGTGTCCGGGCCGGACTGGGCGGACGGTGCAGGCGCAGCGTGGAATTCGGCCTCCCACGCGGCCTGCAGCGCGTCGTCGCGGTCGGCACCGTTGGCCGTCGCCGTGTTGAAAGCCAGGATTGCCCTCGAGCGCATGTCGTAGCTTCGCTTGAGCGGCACGAGCTTCCAGCAGTTTTCCTTGTCGGTCATCACAGGTCCCCGTTCTTGAATTTCTCGTCCGTCTCGGCCATCCACTTCGCCTGGCGCCGCGCGGCCCACACACTCGCGGCGGCGTAGGCGATTGCTGCCAGGACGGTGATGGCCACTGCCGTGGTGGTGGACATCAGTGCTTCCCGCGCGTGGCTTCGATCTGATCGTCGACCCACTGCTGCACCTCTTCCTCGACCCAGCCGCTCGCGCGGCCGAGCTTGATCGGGGAGGGGAAGGTGTGGTCCTTGATGCGGCCGTAGATGGCCGTCTTGCCCAGGCCTACGCGCTCGCAGACCTCGGGCAGCCGGATGATCCGGCGTTGGGGCTGGGTGTTCATGCGAAGTGCTTCCCGTGAAGTTCGTCGAGTTTGTCGACCTGATCGCCGGTGAGCTTCGTCACCTCGCCGGCGTGCATGCGCGAGGCCAGCGAGCGCACGAAGCCTTGTTCCCAGTCGGTCAGGTCTTTCGTGCCGAGCAGGCCTTCCAGGCGCTGGATCATCTTGGTGGTGCTGACCATTACGCGGTCTCCTTCTTCCCGTGCGCATCGCGCTGGTGGTCGGCCAAGCCGGCCAGCTTCACGCGGCGGTTGCAGGTTGGGCAGTTCGTCTTCGGAGCAGCTGGCTTGCGCAGGGCACTTGCAGACTCGGCCGGATACGGGCAGTCATCGCAGCGTCGCGGATATCCGTCGCCCTCGCCGTCCAGGTACACGCCACAGCCTTCGCAAAGCGTGCCGTCGAGCATCATTTCTGCGATCTCGCCCATTACGCTGCCTCCCGCACGGTCCCGACCTCGTGGTCTTCGATCCAGAACGACGTGATGGCTTCGGGCAGCGTGCCTGGGGGAGCCTTCAGGCTCATGAACACCAGGGCGGTATCGATCGCACCGTCGACAGCCAGGTCATCCAGCCACCAGAACAGGCGATCGCGCTCAGCGCCGATCAGCACGTCAGCGCGGTCCAGCACTAGCAGCCGCAGGCCTGTGAGGTGGGTAATGGCCTCGGCGATCATCGCGTCGGCGCGCCACTGTTCGGACTCGGACAGCAGGGCGTATGTGCGGCCGGTGCCGGCAGTGACGGTCATGTCTGCTTCGATGCCGACGCGGAACCACTCGGTCATGTTGGCCGTGGCGGCCAGGCGATCGTTGATGGGGTCGAGGGCCTCGGCGAGCAGCTCGGCCGGGATGCCGCTCGGGCCCAGCGCCTCGGCCAGCGCTTCCCATGCGACCACGTCGGCGTGGTGCTGCGCGGCCTTGGTGGTCAGCTCGCCTGTTTGTGCAATCGTGCGCTGCGCGTCGCGCGCGGTGGCCAGTTCCTTGCTGACACCCGCGATCGCATCCTGCAGCGTCTTGAGCTGCGCTTCGACCTTGCTGCGCACCTGGTTGTCAGCATCGCCATCGTCAGCGGCGGAATCCTTGCGCAGCAGCTCGAGTTGCGACGCAGCAGCTTTCGCGTCGTCGCGCTCGGCGGTGCGGCTCTTGAGCGCGTTCTCCAGAACCTTCAGGCTGCGCTCGTACTCGGGCAGGCGGCCTGCGGCTTCCGGGTCGGCCTGAGTCGGCTCGCGCAGAGCCAGCTGACCGGCCAGGTACTGCAGCAGGGCGCCGCATTCCGGGCACGTGCACGACACGCCGGCCTGTTTGCCGCCGGCTGCCGCGCGCAAGGCTTCCACCTTGGGCACGAAGGCGTCCAGCTCGGCCTGGGCACGGTCGACGGATTCCTGGGCCTTGGCCAGCCCGGCCGCCTTGTCGGCAAGTTCGCGGATTTTCGTGTCACGGTGGGCGCGCTGGCGCGCAGCGGCGTCGATCTCGCCGAGCTGGCGCTGCAGGTCACCGGCCTCGCCAGAGGCTTCTGCGATCTCCGCTTCGAGTTCGGCGATCGTGGCGTTCAGATCTTCGGAGACCATGCCGCCTTCCGGTGCGGGCGCGTTCCAGTCGGCGGCCTTGACGGCGCCGTAGTTCTCGCCGGTCAGCGCCCGCCATGCGCCCTTGGCGGTGGTGGCCTTCGTCTGGGCTTCCTTCGCCGCGGCATCGAAGCCGGCGCGCACCAGCGGCAGCACTGCCTCGATCTTCTTCGGCAGGCAGCCACGTGCAAGCAGACGTTCGCGCACCAAGTCGGTACCCAGCTTCAGGCCCATCAGGTCGAACAGGAATGAGCGGCGTTCCTTGCCGTCGAGGCTGGCGAAGCGCTGGGCGTCGAGCACGTACGGCAGGCGCGGATCAGCCTGCAGGCCGGCGGTGAGCTTTCCCGAGGGCAGGGCGATGCTGTTGGCCTGCGGGCCGGCCGACACGACGATCGAACCCGACTCGGTGCCGTCGTGCAGCAGCCGGCCGTATTCCTTCTTCAGGCCGACGCGCACGCTTTCGCCGGTCAGCGCCATGCGCACGGCTTCCTGCACGCTGGACTTGCCTGCACCATTGGGGCCGCAGATGAGCGACACCGGCGTGGTGGGGATGATGTCGGCAGCCCGGATGCCGAGGAAGTTGCGGGCGTGGATGGCGGTGATCTTCATGCTGCGGCTCCTTCGGATGCGATGACTTGCCGGTTGCCTTCAGCGTCGGCCGAGGACACGACTCCGTGTTCTTCCAGCGCGTCAATCAAGCGCGCCGCGCGGTTGTAGCCGATGCGCAGGTGACGCTGAATCAGTGAAATGGATGCCCGGCGGTGAGCAATGACCAACTCGCGGGCCTGCTCGAAGAGCGGATCCTCGTCGCCTGGCTCGTGGTTGTATTGGCTGGCGTCGACATGGCTGCTGCCAAAGTCCAGTTCGCTGTCGCCAGACATCAGGCTCAGGTCGATCTCGTCCTGCAGGAACTCGGCCACGCGCGCCACTTCGTCGCCGCTGGGCTTGAATGAGACCGAGAAGGTGATCCAAACCTTGAAGCCGTCCTTGGGTTCCAGGGAAAATTTCTTCACGCGCACGCCGGTGAAGGTGCTACCAACCATGTCGAGCCGGTAGCTTTCGAGCTCGTGGCCGAAGGTGACCGGCCCCATGATCTTGTTGCGCACGGCGCCGTTTGAGAAGAAGACGAAGTTGGCCAGCAGTTCGTCGAAGAAGCGCATGACGTGATGGTCGGCGACGGCCTTGAATTTCAGATCGAGGGCCAGTTCCTGGTTGTCTTCCGGCCCCTCTTTTCGCGTGTTCAGGTGCAGGATCGTCGCCTTGCCCATGAAGTGGAATTTGTCCATCTTGGTGTCCTTTGCTTACGGGCCGCGCCTCAGCGTTCGGCGGCGCGGCGCTGTTCTTCCTCCCGCGCTACAGCCGTCCGCGCGGGCAGTCTTCCTCACAGGGGTTCAGTCAGCGTTGATGGGTGTACGTGCGCGGCGGGTGGTCTGTTGGGCCGGCGGGTCTTCCTGCGGCGACAGCTCGCGCATGCGGCGCGATGCGACCTGGTTGAGCGTGGCCTTTTCCTTCTCGTCGGGCACCTGCTTGATCAGGCTGCGGGCGAAGTCGAGGTCCTCGACGGTCTCGGCCTGCAGCAGCTCGCGGTTCACGTCCTTGAAACTAAGCGGTGCGCTGTCGCCTTGCTGCTGACGGCCTTCATCGGCCGGAATCAGGTCGGCTTGCTGACCGCTGTCGCCGGCATCGTCTGCGTCGTCGTGTGGCTGCGTATCGCCCGTCGCCTGCGGGCCTGCCGATTCGTCGGGGTGCTCGATAACCTCTGCGGGTTGAGCTGCAGCGGTGCGTGCCGCGCCGCGCAGTTCATTAACTGAGGCGCTGGCCACGGAGTACGAGCCGTCCGGGTTCAGGTCGATGATGTCCTGCGCTTCCTCGACGGTCTGCAGGCCCATTAGCAGTTCCGGGGCGTAGAGCTTCCCGAAGAAGCTGGCCGTGCGGTACCGCAGCATGACCTCGTCCATGGTCTGCCACTTGCTGCCGTTCTTCGTGTACCAGCCTTCCTTCACGGCCATCTCGATCGACACGGCCGGCGACTCCAGGCGCTCACCGGTTTCCTTCTCGATGGCCCAGGCGATGCAGACCTTGTCGAGGATGTCGACCTTCTTGGTGACGGTCGTGCGATTGCCGCCTTCCCATACCGTTTCTGTGCGCTCGACATTCTTCTGGCCCAGCACCTTGATGTCGAAGCGCAGGGGCGAGAATCGGCCGCTGCCGTTGATCGCGGCGATGATCCACTGCGAAGACCAGGACGGTCGGCCTTCGACGATGTACAGGTTCTGCATCACCATCAGCGGATCAGCGCCCATGCGCTGCGCCATGTTCAGCGCGACGACAGCGTTGGCCAGCGCGTTGGGGTTCTCGCGCGATTCCTTCACGTTGCCGTACTTATCCAGCTTCTCGATCACCTTGCGGTACGCCGCGGGCACGAGGGTGGACGAGGCCAACAGGTTTGCGGCGCGCTGCATCAGTTCGAAGGACTGCAGGCTGCCGAACCCCATCGTGACGACGGGTGCCGGGGCGGCTTCGCGCACGGCGGGCGCGCGCATTTGATCGAGGGTGGCGGTTGCGGTGTTCATAGTGGTGGTCTCGCTCAGAATTCAGGGATCAGGACTTGTAGGGGCAGGTCGCGTAGCGCGGGCAGTACTTCGGCGAGCACAGGACGGACTTACCGTTGCCGTAGAAGGCGCCGGAATGAATGAGGCGCGAGGCGTGCTGCAACAGGCCGGGCTGCTCTTCAGATCCCAGCAGGGCATTGCGCGGCGACTCGATTTCACCCATGCCGACGCGCTGGGCGGCTGCTGTCTTGCCGGTGTTCAGGCCGACGATCTGCGCCGGTGCGCTGATGGGGAGGCCCATGGCGTGTTCTGCCAGCAGTTCGTACACGCCAAGCTGCGGGCCGTGGCCAGCAGTGACGGCGATGCCATCGGTGCCGACGGCGCGCCCGCCAGTCTTCAGATCGCTGATGCCGGCGCCTTCCGGCGTGGTGCGCACGCGGTCCGTGGTACCGGTCAGTGCCAGGCCAAGCTCGGGGATTTCGAGGCGCTCGCAGGCGATCTCGACGCCGATGTAGTGCTGCCGCGGGGCAATCTCGGCGCAGTAGCGCGCATGCAGTGCCAGGCCGATGCGCTCGGCCGTGGCGGGGTCGCTCTCTTCCCAATCGACTTCGACGTTCTTGTCGTGGATCGAATCCACGAGCGCACCCGCCGCGTCATCGGCGCTGATCGGCGCGCCATCGAGTGCGGCCTGGTCGAATGCAGCCGTGC
>JAFAJB010000186.1 GCA_019236395.1 Cupriavidus sp. | reverse complement strand
CCCTCGTAGTACCCGGCCATCAGACCCAGCAGCGTGCCGATGATGGCGCCGATCATCACCGAGAAGAAGCCCGCGGCCAGCGAAATGCGCGTGCCGGCCAGGATGCGGCTGAAGATATCGCGCCCGAGCGAATCGACACCCATCCAGTGCGCGGCTGACGGACCGGCGTTGAGCGCGTCGTAGTCGAAGAAATTCTCGGGGTCGTACGGCACGATATGCGGCGCCAGGATGGCGATCACGACGAGCAGCAGCACGAACGCGCCGGCGGCCAGCGCCAGATGCTGCTTGCGGAACTTGCGCCAGAACTCGCTCCAGGGCGTGCGAACCCCCTCGGGGACGGATGCGGCCTCGGGCGCGGCGGGTGCGGAAAGATCAGACATGCCGGCCCCCTTACTTGTAGCGGATGGTGGGGTTGATCACGGTGTACAGGACGTCCACCACCAGGTTGATCAGGATGAATTCGAGCGAGAACAGCAGCACCTCGGCCTGGATCACCGGGTAGTCGCGCATCTCCACGGCATCCACCAGCAGGCGGCCAAGGCCGGGCCAGTTGAACACCTTCTCGACGAGGATCGAGCCGCCCAGCAGGAAGCCGAACTGCAGGCCCATCATCGTCACCACGGGAATCATCGCGTTGCGCAGCGTGTGCTTGACGACCACCACGGTTTCGCGCACGCCCTTGGCGCGGGCGGTACGCACGAAATCCTCCTGCAGCACTTCGATGAACGACGCCCGCGTGAAACGCGCCATCACGGCGGCCACGGCGGCGCCGAGCGTCAGCGACGGCAGGATGTAGTGCTTCCAGGTATCGGCGCCGATCGACGGCAGCCAGCCCAGTTGCACCGAGAACACTTCCATCAGCAGCATGCCCAGCGCGAACGCCGGGAACGAGATGCCCGACACGGCCAGCGTCATGCCCAGGCGGTCCGGCCACTGGTTACGCCACACGGCCGAGCAGATGCCGATGGCCATGCCGAAGACCACGGCCCAGACCATCGAGGCAATCGTCAGGTAGAGCGTGGGCAGGAAGCGCTCGCCGATCTCATCGGAAACAGGACGCTTGGTGCGCAGCGAGGTGCCGAACTCACCCCGCAGGGCATTCGTGAAGAAATGCACGAACTGCTCGTGCATGGGCTTGTCCAGCCCCAGGTCCTTGCGTACGAGCTCCACGGTGGCCGAATCCGCTTCCGGACCCGCTGCCAGCCGCGCCGGATCGCCGGGCAACAGATGGACGAACAGGAATACCAGCACCATCACGATCAGCATGGTGGGTATGACGCCCAGAAATCGTTTGAGGAAGTAATTCAGCATCTGGCACCAGAAAATTTGGGACCGTCGGCCACCGCCCTCAACCCCGCGTATCCGGGCAGGCGGCCATACGGCTTACTGCATACAGCTTTCTTATTGAAACGACTTGCAACCACTTCACTGCTCCCCTCTCCCATTTCATGGGAGAGGGGAGAAAACCCACCACACCTGTTGCTTACTGCTTGATATCGATCTCGTCGAAGTTGAACGAGCCGTCAGGCATCACATAGGCACCGGAGAGGCGCTTCGAGCGCGCATAGAGCACCTTCTCGGTCACCAGGAAGGCCCACGGCGCATCCTTCCAGATCCGTTCCTGGGCATCCTTGTAGAGCTTGGCCTTCTCGGCGCGATCGGTCGTGCGCAGCGCATTGGCGATATCGGCGTCGACCTGGTCGTTCTTGTAGTAAGCCGTGTTCAGCAGCTTCGGCGGCATTGCTTCAGAAGCCAGCAGCGGACGCAGCGCCCAGTCCGACTCGCCGGTCGACGACGACCAGCCCACGTAGTACATGCGCACACCAGCGTCTTCGGGCTTCGGCACCGATTCCACGCGCTCAACACGCTGACCGGCTTCCAGCGCCAGCACCGTGGCCTTGATGCCAACCTGCTGCAACTGCTGCTGCACGAACTGGATCACCTTCTGCGCGGTGGTGTGGTTATAGGCCGACCACAGCGTGGTCTCGAAGCCGTTCGGATAGCCGGCTTCCTTCAGCAGTTCGCGCGCCTTCGCCGGGTTGTACGGCCACGGGCCCAGCTTCTCCGCATAGTCCACGCCCGGCGGCACCACGCCCACCGACGGCACGGCATAGCCGGAGAACGCCACCTTGGCCAGTGCTTCCTTGTTGATCGCGTAGTTGATGGCCTGGCGCACCTTCGGGTCGTTGAACGGCTTGACCATCGTGTTCAGCGACACGTAGCGCTGGATGATCGACGGTGCGTCGATCAGGTCCACCTTCGGGCTGGCCTTGAGCACGGCGGCCTGCTCGAACGGAATGCTGAACGCGAAATCGGCCTCGCCGGTCTGCATCACGGCCGAGCGGGTGTTGTTGTCGACCACGGGCTTCCAGGTGATCGTGTCGATCTTCGGATAGCCGGTCTTCCAGTAACCCGCGAACTTCTTGCCCTTCAGGTAATCGGTCTGCTTCCATTCCACGAACTCGAACGGGCCGGTGCCCACCGGGTGGAACGCGATGTCCTTGCCGTACTTCTTCAGCGCGGTCGGGCTGATCATCACGGCCGACGGGTGGGCCAGCACGTTGATGAACGGCGAGAACGGCTCCTTGAGCGTGATGCGCACCGTGTTCGGGTCCACCACCTCGGTCTTGCCCACGCGGTTGAACAGCGTGTAGCGCTTGAGCTTGTTGGCCGGATCGGTCACGCGGTCCAGGTTGGCCTTGACGGCCGTGGCGTCGAACGTGGTGCCGTCGTGGAACTTCACGCCCTTCTTGAGCTTGATCGTGTAGACCAGGCCATCCTTGCTCACGTCGTAGCTGTCGGCCAGCACGTTGACCAGCTTCATGTCCTTGTCGAAGCCGAACAGACCCTGGTAGAACGACTTCGCCGCCGCCTGCGACAGCGTGTCGTTCGCGTCGTACGGGTCCAGCGTGGTAAAGGTGGAATACACGGCCATCACCGCGTCCTTGGCGGCGAACGCCGGCGCGGCAGCCATCATGCCCATGGCGCCAACTGCGGCGGCGCCGGCCATCAGGCGGAACGAAACCTTGCGGTCAGACATTGCTCTCTTCTCCTCGTGGAAAAAAAACCGAACTTCAGTAGGCGCCGCCGACGGCGTGCCGGGCTACGTAATGTCCGTGCGCGCCACTGCCGGCCACGGCAACCAGCGGCTGGACTACTGGCTCGTCGCCAACCGCGCGGATCGGGCTTGGAATTTCATCGGACAGCGGTTCGCGCTTCATGTGACGACGCGCAGGATCGGCAATCGGCACCGCCGACATCAGCTTGCGGGTATACGGGTGCTGCGGATTCTCGAAAATGGCACGACGCGGGCCGATCTCGACGATCTGGCCCAGGTACATCACGGCCACGCGGTGGCTCACGCGCTCGACCACAGCCATATCGTGCGAGATGAACAGGAACGCCACGCCCAGTTCGCGCTGCAGGTCGAGCATCAGGTTGACGATCTGCGCCTGGATCGAGACATCCAGCGCCGAGACCGACTCGTCGGCCACCACCACCTTCGGATTCAGCGCCAACGCGCGTGCGATGCAGATCCGCTGGCGCTGGCCGCCGGAAAACTCGTGCGGATAGCGCGCGGCATGCGCGGCGGTCAGGCCAACCTTCTCGAGCAACCAGGCCACGCGGGCCTCGGCCTCCTTGCCGCTGGCCACCTTGTGCACCAGCAGCGGTTCCATGATCGAATAGCCAACGGGAACGCGCGGGTCCAGCGACGCAAACGGGTCCTGGAAGATGAACTGGATATTGCGGCGCAGTGCCTGCAGCGCGGGCCCGTGCATCTTGCTGATGTTCTGGCCCGCAAACTCGATCGTGCCGCTTTGCGAGTCCACCAGCCGCAGCAGCGAGCGCCCGGTGGTGGATTTGCCGCAGCCCGACTCGCCAACCAGCGCCAGCGTCTCACCCGGGTAAAGGTCGAAGCTGACCTTCTCCACCGCATGCACGCGGCGCGTCACCTTGCCGAACAGGCCGCCAGGCACATCGAATCGCGTCACCAGGTCGCGTACGCGCAGGATCGGATCGGCATCGGCGGGCACCGTATCCTGGGGCATTTCCTTGACCGCCGTGGCCAGGTCGCTCACCTGCACCAGCGGGAAGCGGGCCGGCAGGTCGGTACCTTCCATCGCGCCAAGCTTGGGCACCGCCGACAGCAGCGCACGCGTGTACGGGTGGGCGGGCGCATGGAACACCTCGTCGGAGTTGCCCTCTTCCACCTTTTCGCCACGGTACATCACCAGCACACGGTCGGCCACCTCCGCCACCACACCCATGTCGTGCGTGATGAAGACCACGCCCATGTTCATCTCGGCCTGCAGATTGCGGATCAGTTGCAGGATTTCGGCCTGGATCGTCACGTCCAGCGCCGTGGTGGGTTCATCGGCAATCAGCAGCCCCGGCTTGCAGGACAGCGCCATGGCGATCATCACGCGCTGACGCATGCCGCCCGAGAGCTGGTGCGGAAAGCGGTCGAGCACGCGGCGGGCTTCCGGGATGCGCACCAGTTCGAGCATGCGCAGCGCCTCGGCGCGGGCGGCCGCCTTGCTCTTGCCCTGGTGCAGCCGGATCGATTCCGCGATCTGCTCGCCCACCGGGAACACCGGGTTCAGCGAGGTCATCGGCTCCTGGAAGATCATTGCCACGTCCGCACCGCGCGTCCGGCGCAGCGTGGATTCCCGGGCGTTGACCAGATCCAGCACCTCGCCGTTACGGCGGCGCAGCAGCATGCTGCCATTGGCGATCTTGCCGCCGCCGTGCTCCACCAGACGCATCAGCGCCAGCGACGTGACCGACTTGCCCGATCCCGATTCACCGACCACGGCCAGCGTCTCGCCGCGATCGACATGGAACGAAAGGTTGCGCACAGCCTCGACGGTGCGCTCCGAGGTGGCAAAGCGCACCGTGAGATTGTCGACGGCCACCACGCGTTCGGGCGGCAGCACGATGCCTTGCTTAGAGACAGTAGTCGCCATATCAGCCGTAAATCCAGACATTGACCGGATCGCCGACGCGCGCCACGCCGCGATACATGCCTTCCGTGTTGAACGGCAACGTCACGTTGCCCGCACGGTCCACCGCAATCAGGCCGCCGCGACCGCTGATCGCGGGCAGCTTCTCCATCACCACGCGGCGGGCCGATTCCTCGAGCGACAGCCCCGCGTAGCGCATCTGTGCCGAAACATCGTACGCGGCCACGGTGCGGATGAACATCTCCCCCGTACCGGTGGACGACACGGCCGCGACGTCATCGGCGTAGCAGCCGGCGCCGATGATCGGTGTATCGCCCACGCGGCCCACCTGCTTGTTGGTCACGCCACCGGTCGAGGTAGCCGCAGCGAGGTTCCCGGCGGCATCGCAGGCCACCGCGCCCACGGTGCCGAACTTGTTGTCGGGATCGATCGGATCGACCGCGCCCGCCTGCGCTGCTTGTGCGGCCAGCGCCGCGGCATCGTGGTCGAGCAATGCCATGCCGCTGGTGGCGCGTGCACGCACCCATTGATCGTGGCGGGCCTGCGTGAAGTAGTACTCCGGCGCCACCAGCTCCAGCCCCTGTGCTTCGGCGAACGCCTCGGCGCCCTCGGCCGCGAACAGCACAAGCTCGCTGCGTTCGAGCACGGCGCGCGCGGCAAGCACCGGGTTGCGCAGCCGCTTGACGCAGGCCACGGCGCCGGCATCCAGCGTGGCACCATTCATGACCGCCGCATCGAGTTCATAGGTACCGTCATGCGTCAGCACGGCCCCGCGGCCGGCGTTGAACAGCGGGCAATCCTCGAGCAGCCGCACGGCTTCGGTGACGGCATCGAGCGCACTGCCGCCATCGGCCAGCACGCGCTGGCCCGCCAGCAGCACCTGCTCCAGTGCGGTGGTGTATTCGCGTTCGCGGTTGGCGTCCATGGCCGCGCGGGTGATCGTTCCGGCGCCGCCGTGGATGGCGATAACAGCTTGGGGCATGGGGGTCCTTCTACTTCAGTCGGAATCAGTCGGGATCAATCGGAAGATTTCGGCGCCGCCTGGCCGTTGCGCGCTTCGGGCGCGCCGTACAGCCACGGCAACAGGAACTCGGTCATCTCGGCCGCGGCCTTGACCGACCGCATCGAGCGGTGCGCCACCGCGCCGCACAGTGCTTCGATCAGCGCCAGGACCGTGGCATCGGAATTCGCGGAAAAGCGGTAACCGGCGTTGGCGTAAAGCGTGTAGTCGGCCAGCGGCGCCAGTGGCGAGGCCGGACCATCGGTCAGGGCCAGCAGGCGGCCGCCATGGTCCTTGACGCGCTGGGCCAGCGTCATCGTGTCGGTGACGTAGCGCGGGAAGGCGATCGCAATGACCAGGTCCTGCGGTTGCAGCTTGAACAGTTGACGCCCCGCGTGCGACGCGCCGCCCGCGGCCGACACCGAGGTGACCATGCGGCAGTGCATCTCGAGCCCGTGCTGCAGCAGCCCGGCCAGGAATCCGCTTGCGCCGAAACCCATCACATAGACGCGCTCGGCCTCCAGGATGGCCGACACGGCCCGCTCGCACGCTGCGGGATCGATCGCCCGGCGTGTGGCTTCCAGATTGCGGATGCCGTCCTCGAACGATGCCGCAAAGACTTCAGCGGCCGTGGTGGGACGTGCCAGCTCGTCGCGCAGCCGCTCCACCGGGGCCAGCGTGGCCTCGAAGCCGCGCACGAGTTCGGCACGGAACTGGGGATAGCCTTCAAACCCGAGTGCGCGGGCGAAGCGATTGGCCGTGGCCACTGACACCTCCACGGCCGTGGCGAACTCGTCGATACGCATCGTGGCCGCGCGAAACGGGTTCTCCAGCACGTACTGCGCCATGCGCTGGTGCGCAGGCGTCAGCGTGGGCAAGGCACGCGCAATACGTTCGGAAATCGACTGGCCTTTTGACATCTCAAGGGCGACAGGAAGGATCAATACGGTGAGCCGTGGCGGTGAGCCGTGCACCGAGCCGGTCTCGTACTTTTCTGAAAAGACACTTTCTTGGTGCGTCAGATTCTGTAAATAAATTTACACGCAAATGGCGTACCAGGAGAGCAAAAAGTGGCTGATTACGGGTAATCCCTCAGAACATGCGGGCAAACAAGCGGATCTGCACCGGCCTTGGGAAGCCGGCGCGATACAATGCCGGCCTGCCGAAAAAACCATTCCAGCTTCAGCCTCCCCGTGATCCGAATCGACCAGCTTGTCCTCCAGCGCGGCACCAAGGTGCTGTTCGACCACACCAGCGTGACGCTCAACCCGGGCGAGCGCGTCGGCCTTGTCGGCGCCAACGGCAGCGGCAAATCCACGCTGTTCTCGATGCTGCGCGGCGACCTGCATGCCGATGGCGGCGACGTGTTCGTGCCCGCGCAGTGGCGCATTGCTCACGTGGCCCAGGAAACCCCTGCGGTTTCCCGCACGGCTGTGGAGTATGTGATCGATGGCGATACCCGCCTGCGCAAGATCGAGGCACGCATCACCGCGGCGCAAGCCAGCGGCGACGGCTCGGCCGAGGGTGAGGCCCACGCCGCGTATGCCGATGCCGACGGCTACACGGCCGCCGCCCGCGCCGAAGCGCTGCTGCTGGGCCTGGGCTTCACGCTGGCACAGGTCTCGCAGCCCGTCGCATCGTTCTCGGGCGGGTGGCGCATGCGCCTGAACCTGGCCCAGGCGCTGATGTGCCCGTCCGACCTGCTGCTGCTCGACGAACCGACCAACCACCTGGATCTGGACGCCATCGTCTGGCTGGAAGACTGGCTCGCGCGCTACCCGGGCACGCTGGTCATGATTTCGCACGATCGCGAATTTCTTGACGCGATCTGCAACGTCACGGTGCATATCGAGAACCAGCAACTGAAACGCTACGGCGGCAACTACACGCAGTTCGAGACGATGCGACTGCAGCAGATGGCCCAGCAGCAGTCCGCTTATGCGCGCCAGCAGAAGGAAATCGCGCACCTTGAATCGTTCATCAACCGATTCAAGGCCAAGGCCACCAAGGCGCGCCAGGCGCAGAGCCGGGTCAAGGCCCTGGAAAAGATGGAGCGGCTGGCGCCGGTGCACGTGGCGGCCGGCTTTGCGTTCGAGTTCCGCGAGCCCGATTCGGCGCCGAATCCAATGATGGTGCTCGACGCCGTGGACTGCGGATATGCCGAGGCCGATCCGCCCGTCACGATCCTGCACAACCTCGCGCTGTCGATCCAGAACGGCCAGCGCATCGGCCTGCTCGGCGCCAACGGCCAGGGCAAGTCGACGCTGGTGAAGACGCTGGCCGGCACGCAGGCACCGCTGAACGGCACGGTTCGGCTAGGCAAGGGACTCGTGATCGGCTATTTCGCGCAGCACCAGCTCGAGACGCTGCGCGACCATGATTCGCCGCTGCAGCACCTGGCGCGACTGGCACCGGACGTGCGCGAGCAGGAGTTGCGCGACTTCCTCGGCAGCTTCAACTTCCGTGGCGATATGGCCACGGCATCGATCGAACCGTTCTCCGGCGGCGAGAAGGCACGCCTGGCACTGGCGCTGATCGTCTGGCAGAAGCCGAACCTGCTGCTGCTCGACGAACCGACCAACCACCTGGACCTCGACACGCGTGAAGCGCTGACGATGGCGCTGGCCCAGTTCGAGGGCACGCTGATTCTGGTCTCGCACGACCGGCACCTGCTGCGCGCCACATCGGACCAGTTCATGCTCGTGGCCGACGGCACGATCCGCCCGTTCGACGGCGACCTCGACGACTACCGCGACTGGCTGCTGCAGCAGGCCGCCGCCAAGCGCAATGCCGCGACCGCGGCGCATGCCGCCGAAGCGACCCCGGTGGTGAACCGGAAGGATCAACGCCGCGCCGAGGCAGACGAACGCCAGCGCCTGTCCGTGCTGCGCAAGCCGCTGACGAAGGAACTGGAGAAGATCGAGAAACGGATGTCGACGCTGCAGGCGGACAAGACCACCATCGACGCATTCATGGCCGATGCGGCCAGCTACGAGGACGCTAACAAGGCGAGGCTGATGGAGATGCTCAAGCGCCAGGGCGAGGTCACTGGCGAGCTTGATCAACTGGAAGAACGCTGGCTGGAACTGCAGGAGCAGATCGAGCAGATTGCCTGAGGCAACGCAATTGCTGCAGCCTTGCGCCCCTCTCCCACAAGGTGGGAGAGGGGAAAAACCACAAAAATCGATCCGCTATCAGCGGAAATGCTTCTCGCGGCGGATCAGCCCCACTGCCAGCGTCAGCGTCAGGATCACCAGCCAGATCAGCGACCACGCCGGGATCGACAGGCCCAGGATCGGCGGCGTAGGTGCCGTGCAGAGGCCATCCGAATAAAACACCTGCGGCAGCAGCTTGGCCGTCGGCAGCGAATTGACCCAGTTTTCGAGCGGATCGATGCCGCACGAGGCCTTCGGATTCATCAGCAGCGCCACCTGGTAGCCCGCCACGGCGATGCCGCCCACGCCGGACAGCATGCCCAACCCCTGCCAGAGCGAGCGCGTGTTCTGCGCGATCGCCGCCAGCAGCGAGAACGTGCCAATACCGATGAATGCGAAGCGCTGCATGATGCAGAGCGGGCACGGCTGCAGGTTCTCGACGTACTGCATGTACAACGCGGCGCCGAGCATCGCGAACGAGACGATGGCGATCAGCAGGAAATAGGTTCTGGAATTGGCTTGCATGGGCGTCTGGGGCAAATTTGCTTCGACGCGATTATTACCCATTTTCCACTGCCTCATCGTTGCGCCCCGGCAATCCTCCACACCGGGTCCTGTGACGGATCGCCGCAGACGTTTGACACCGCAACTCATACACATCGCGCACCTGCGTCAAGTCATTCCCGACCCTGTGCCTCACTCGCCACACCCCCACGAAAGAGGGGTGCTGCCGCATGCCGACCTGAATATGCTCTCAAATCGGCGAATTCAAGAAATCTAAAAAAATTATCGGACCGTCGCCAGCCGACCTTCAGGGAAAAAACACAAATGGGGATTCAAAGGGAATCGCGCGGGTTCAGCGCGCGCGTCTGGGCGCCCGTGCTTGGCGCAGTCACGGTTGCTGTACTGGCTGCATGCGGTGGTGGTGACGGTGGCAGCAGCGGCGGCCAATCCACCGCCACTGTACAAGGCACCGCGGCGTCGGGCGCGTTCATGTCCGGCGCGCAGGTCACGGTTTATGACGCCGATGGCAAGACCGTTGGCACCCGCGTCTCCGATGCCAGTGGCAGGTACAGCCTCGATATCTCCGGTTTCCGCGCGCCGTTCGCCATCGTCGCAACGGGCAATGCCGGCGGCGAGGTCGTGACCTACGTATCGGTGCTGGCCGCCAAACCCGCCAATGGGGGCGCCGCCACGGTCAACGTTTCGCCGCTGACCACGGCATTGGCTGCGCTGCTGGTCGGCGGCAATCCGGCCGACCTGACCAATGCCGCGACCCTGAACAGCAAGGTCAGCAGCGCGAGCGTACAACAGGCAATTGCCGCGCTGCGCAGCGTGCTGGCCAATATCACGGCAGGCGCGGGGCTTGCAGCCGGTACCTTCGACCCGATTTCCACACCGCTGACCGTCGAAGGCCAGGGCGCCGATGCGGTGCTCGATCTGGTGCATGTGACCCTGACCGCCAAGGGCGCCAAGCTGGCGGCAAGGGGCTCCCAGCTCACCAACGGCAGCATCCCCGAAGTAGCGCTGGACGCGGGCACGTTGGCCACGCCGGCCGTGCTGCCTGCACCGACGGCCTCAACCAATGCCCGCACTTTCGAGTCGATCCGCGCGAACCTGCAGGCCTGCTTTGCGGTAGCACCGTCCTCGCGCGCCAGCACGACCGCGCTGCTCCCGGCGTGCGCGCCCGCGTTTGGCACCGACTATCGCCAGAACAGCTATTCGGCGGTAGCGGACTTTTCCGCGCTGCTCTTGTCAAGCGACATGAACGGCGCAGTCTTCCAGGCACCGATCGTACTCTTCACCAACACCAACGAGAATGGCGAACCCACCGCGTTCGTGCGTTTCCCGTTCGTTCGCACCGACGGCACCACCTCGCAAGTCACCCGCCGCGTGACCAATCACTCGGGCACCTGGACATTGACCGGCAACCAGCGCAAGTACGAAGCGGCTGTCACGCGCCGCATCAGCAAGGTGATCGAGCGCAATCCCGTCTCGGGCATCGTGTCGCGATATGAGTCGGCGCTGCGTGTGCTGCTGAATCCGGCTGCGGGGATCGGCAACAACGTGCAGTTCGTTCGCGTCAAGGGCCCGGGGCTGCCTGCGGCCGGCGTCGTGCTGGCCCGCTCGCGCGTGTGCGGCTCCGCCAGCAACCTAGTCGTCCAGAACCTCAATGGATTGCTGACTGTCTCGAGCGCCCCAGGTTCCGCGCTCATCACCGACTCCGGCCAGTCCAGCAGCACTGTGGTGATTGCCGCCGCGCCGCTGAAGGCCACGGACACGCTGACTTGGTCCGCGCTGTCCTCAGGCGCCAACACCTACGCCGCGGCAGCGCAGTCCGACGCCGATATCGACGCGATCCCGACGTTCGCCACGTACAAGTTCGAGGTGTGGAACCGCAACTCCGATGAGACCTACAGGACCGCGCTGCCTCCCGCGCCCGACGACAAGTTCGACGTGACATCGTCGGGCGCCGTGCTGTCGCCATCGGTCATCGCGCGCCGGACATGGAACGACATCGCCGACGGCAGCCTCGATTTCGTGACGACCTTTGGCGGCAAGATCGGTCCCCAGGCGTCCGTCAACGTGAGCTGGGCGCAGAATGCCGAGCCCGTGGACCGCGCCCTCGCCTTCGGACGCCAGGCACTGCCTCCGAATGACCCTACGGCAGTCCAGATCGACGTGCCGTCATATCGGCAGCGTTCCGCCGTGGTCGCCACAGCGGGACAGACGGCCAGCGACGGCGTCACCAACTGCGCGACCGCCACGTTCCCGACCTTTAGTTTGGCCAACGACCAGCGCACTGTCGAAATCCGCTCCACCACGGCCGACGACACCCAGAAGTTCGTGCGCGTGATCGGCACCTACCGCTGATCCGGCCGCATCGCAGCCAGAAAAAAGCCCCGCTCACGCGGGGCTTTTCTACTTTCCTCATGTGGCGTCAGTCGGCGTCAGTCCAGATGCCGGACGCGGTCGATGGCCTGTTCAAGCCGGTCCACCGCGATGACCTCGAGCCCGTCGATCCTCTGCTTGGGCGCATTGGCCTTCGGAATCACCGCCATCGTGAAGCCGAGCTTCGCGGCTTCCTTTAGCCGCTCCTGCCCACGCGGGCTCGGGCGGATTTCCCCCGCCAGGCCGATTTCGCCGAACACCACCAGTCCGCGTGGCAGCGGCTTGTTGCGCATCGATGAATGGATCGACAACAGCACGGCCAGGTCGGCGGCAGGCTCAGTGATCTTGACCCCGCCCACCGCGTTCAGGAACACGTCCTGATCGAAGCACGCAATGCCTGCGTGCCGGTGCAGCACGGCCAGCAGCATCGCCAGCCGGTTTTGTTCGAGCCCCACCGCCAGCCGGCGCGGATTCGGCACATTGGCGGTGTCGACCAGCGCCTGCACCTCGACGAGCAGCGGGCGCGTGCCCTCCTGCGTCACCAGCACGCATGAGCCGGCCACCTGGTCTTCATGCTGCGACAGGAACAGCGCCGACGGATTGCTGATGCCGCGCAGGCCGCGTTCGGTCATCGCAAAAACGCCAAGTTCGTTGACGGCGCCGAAGCAGTTCTTGAACGCGCGGATCAGCCGGTGCGACGAATGCGTGTCCCCCTCGAAGTACAGCACCGTATCCACGATGTGTTCGAGCACGCGCGGGCCGGCCAGGCTGCCTTCCTTGGTGACATGGCCGACCAGGATGATCGTGATGCCGGTGCTCTTGGCGATCCGCGTCAGTTGCGCCGCGCACTCGCGCACCTGGGCGACCGAACCGGGCGCCGAAGTCAGGGCTTCCGAGTACAGCGTCTGGATCGAATCGATCACGGCGACTTCGGGCTTGTCGGCCTCCAGCGTGGCCTGGATCTTTTCGAGCTGGATCTCGGGCAGCAGCCCGAGCGTGGCGGCCTCCACGCCCAGCCGCTGCGCACGCAGCGCGATCTGGGCGCCCGATTCCTCGCCACTCACATAGAGCACGCGCCGGTCGGCGGAAAGATTGGCCAGCGCCTGCAGCAGCAGGGTGGACTTGCCGATGCCGGGGTCCCCGCCGATCAGCACCACGCCACCGGACACCAGGCCGCCGCCAAGCACGCGGTCGAACTCGTCAATGCCGCTCGAGAAGCGCGGCACGTCGGCCGCCTCGATTTCCGAGAGCTTGCGCACCATGGCCGAAGTGGCCAGCGGCTGGAAGCGCCGCGCCGCCGCCGAGCCCGAATCCGCCACGGTTTCCACCAGCGTGTTCCAGGCGTTGCACTGCGGGCACTGGCCCGCCCAGCGCGGTGTGGTGCCGCCACACTCGGTGCACGTATATACGGTCTTGGATTTGGCCATTTATGCGACGTCGTCGGCGGTGGTCAGCGTGGCGACCGTGGTCGGCACGCGTGGCGCCAGCGCGCACATCAGCTCGTAACCGACCGTACCGCTGGCCGCGGCCACCTCGTCGATCGGCAGACCATGCCCCCAGAGCGTGACCGGGGTGCCGATCTTCGCCTTCGGGCAAGGCGTCAGGTCGACGCAGAGCATGTCCATCGACACGCGCCCGACCAGATTCGTGCGCACGCCATCGACCAGAACCGGCGCGCGATTCTCGTCCCAGCCCTGCGCGTGGCGCGGGTAGCCATCGGCATAGCCACAGGCCACCGCGCCAATGCGCATCGGGCGGTCGGCCGTGAACTTCGAGCCGTAGCCGACTGTGTCGCCCGGCTGCAGGTCCTGGATGCCGATCAGTTCACTGTGCAGCGACATCGCCGGCTGCAGGCCGGTGTCCGCGATATCGGCCTGCAGCCCGGTGGGCGACGCGCCATAAAGGATCACGCCGGGCCGCACCCAGTTTCGATGGGCCTCGGGATGCCAGAGCACCGCCGCGGAGTTGGCCATGGTGACCTCGCCCGGCAGGTTGGCGGTGGCCGCCTCGAACGCTTCGACCTGGTGCGCAATGCCGCGCGGGCTGTCGGCATCGGAAAAATGCGTCATGTGGACGATGCTGCCGATGCAGGACATGGTCCGGGCCCGCTCCCAGGCGGCGCGGTACTGCGCGGGGCGGAAGCCGAGCCGGTTCATCCCGGTGTTCAATTTGAGCTGGATCGCCAGCGGCCCCTTGGGCCGGGCCTGCTCGAGCATGCGCAGTTGCTCGTCGCAGTGCACCACGCTTGTCAGGCGGTATTGTTCGAGCAATGGCACATCCTGGGGCTGGAAGATGCCTTCCAGCAGCAGGATCGGCCCCTGCCACCCCAGGTCGCGCAGCAGCACGGCTTCGTTGAGGTCGAGCAGGCCGAACCCGTCGGCGGCCTTGAGGCCGGCAAAGGCACGGCGGATGCCGTGACCGTAGGCGTTGGCCTTGACCACCGCCCAGACGCGGGAGTCCGGCGCGTAGCGGCGCACCACCTCAAGGTTGTTGGCCAGCGCGGGCTGGTGGATGACGGCGTGAATGGGTCTTGGCATGGATCTGACTACTTTGGCAGGCTGCCTGGGCCGGTCATGCACCAGATCAGGGAAAATCCGGTCGGCAGACTGCGGGATTCGTGCGTTGATGGGTCACGCGCCCTGGCGGCTGGCAGTGCGGTTGGCTTGCCAGCCCGGCGGCTTTCACATCGCGCAGGCGATATTTGAACACAACCGGAAGCAAATTCCGGGAATCCAACGAGCCGCATGCTGTCCAATGCGCGTTTCCCTGTGTGCTGAAATGTCGCGATTTCGTGATATAAAGCCGGACGCTCCGGCCATGTTTTAAAAGAGAAGCAATATGTCAATGACGGTCAGGCAAGCTGCAAGGCGTAAGAAAGTTGTGCAACCGCCCCACTTTGACCCGTCTGGAGCGACAGGTTCCCTGCATGCCGCGGCAATGCCACCCGGCGCGCAATTGCCCGCCGACGCGGGCGTCCGCGATGGAGACACAGTCGAAGGTATGAAGAAGGGTTTCTACACGATCATGGCCGCGCAGTTTTTCTCGTCGCTGGCCGACAATGCGCTGCTCATCGCCGCCATTGCCCTTCTGACCGAATTGCAATCCCCGCAGTGGATGACCCCGCTGCTCAAGCTGTTCTTCGTACTCTCTTATGTGGTGTTGGCGGCCTTTGTAGGCGCCTTTGCGGACTCGATGCCCAAGGGCAAGGTCATGCTGATCACCAACGCCATCAAGATCGCCGGCTGCGCGATCATGATGTTCGGGCTGCACCCGCTGCTGGCATACGGCGTCGTCGGCTTTGGCGCCGCGGCCTATTCACCGGCCAAGTACGGCATCCTGACCGAGTTGCTCCCCCCTGAAAAGCTGGTCATGGCCAACGGATGGATCGAGGGCCTCACGGTCAGCTCGATCATCCTGGGTACCGTGGTGGGCGGCGCGCTGATCTCGGTCCACGTCTCCACCATCCTGCTGCGCTTCGATCTGCCCTACATCGACACGGGCATCCACACTCCGGCCGAAGCCGCGATGGTGGTGATCATGGGGTTCTACGTGATCGCCGCGATCTTCAACCTGTTCATCCCGGAAACCGGCGCTCGCTACCCGCAACAGGAAAGGAACCCCATCAAGCTGATCGCGGAGTTCGGCGACTGCTTTATCGCGCTATGGCGCGACAAGCTGGGCCAGATCTCGCTGGCCGTCACCACCCTTTTCTGGGGCGTGGGCGCCACGCTGCAGTTCATCGTGCTCAAGTGGGCGGAAAAGTCACTCGGCCTGAACCTGTCGCAGGGCGCGCTGCTGCAGGCCGTGGTGGCCGTTGGCGTGGCCGTTGGCGCGATCATGGCCGCGGCGCGGATTCCGCTGCGCAAATCGCTGTCCGTCCTGCCGTTCGGCGTGGCGATGGGCGCCACGGTGATGATCATGGCGTTCTACACCAAGGACACCATCCCCACCGTGATGCTGGATGTGCTCGGCATGCACATGCCGCTGTACATGGCCATCGCCTATGTGTTCCTGATGATCGTCGGGGCGATGTCCGGCTACTTCGTGGTGCCGATGAATGCACTGCTGCAGCACCGTGGCCACGTGCTGCTGTCGGCCGGCCATTCGATCGCCGTGCAGAACTTCAATGAAAATGTTTCGGTCCTGCTGATGCTGTGTCTGTACGCGCTGCTGATCAAGCTGAACGTGCCGATCGGTTTTGTGATCGTCGCGCTGGGCCTGTTCATTTGCGCGACCATGCTGCTGGTGATGCGCCTGCACAAGCACAATGTGATGGTGCACAACTCGCTGGCGATGATCGGCGAGGGCAAGCATCACTGACCCGGGGCCCGGGTCAGGCCACCATCAAGCCTTGCGCGCCCGTTCGATGGCGCGCGTCTCCCAGCCGGGCGGCACGACAAAGCCGCGCGAGCGCTCCAGCCAGATGCCAGGCTGATCGGGCCCGGCCGGCTCAAGTTCGCAAACCATCACCGGGGCGTCGCGACGCCACGCGTGGTCCGGGTGCGCATCCCCGAAACGCTCCGCGAGTGCCGCATGAAGCGATTCGGCCGACTCGGTGCCGGCCTCCGGCACCCGCGCGCCAGACAGCCAGTCCGCACGCGGCAGCCTGCACCAGCGCACCGCCCTGCCCGCCTGCGTCGATGCGCGGCCCATCCAGTCCTCCAGCGTCAACCACCAGCCATGCAGGTGATCGGGCGCGATGCCGAGCGCATCCAGCCCTGGTGGCGGAATACCATCGCGATAGAACAGCCAGCCCAGCAGATAGACCTCGCTGCGATCGATGGCATGTCCGACGACGGCCTGCGCCTCGGCGGTGCGCCCCAGTGGCAACTGACGGTGCACGATGTGATCGAGCTTGTCGCCGAGCCGATCAACGAGATTCGGGCCGACAAACGCCCTGCGATCGGCCACGCCGTCAACCATCAGGTAGAACTTCGCAGCCATCTCCCAGTGGACGGTCTCGCCGGCAGCCGGGTCGCGCCAGATCACATCGAGTTCCCCGAGTGTCTGCACGCCATGCCCGTTCGCACGGCGAATCGGCACGTTGGCAGCCAGCAACTCGATGC
The DNA here is from genome assembly GCA_019236395.1 of Cupriavidus sp. Taxonomy (GTDB): domain Bacteria; phylum Pseudomonadota; class Gammaproteobacteria; order Burkholderiales; family Burkholderiaceae; genus Cupriavidus. The sequence continues at coordinate 4,877 of JAFAJB010000186.1, read as the reverse complement.
CCGGCGCATGCTGCAACGCAAAGTGCAGCAGCCGCTCGGCGTGGCGTCCCAGCCGCAGGCTGCGGCCGCCGGTGTGATCGGGATGGCTGCTCAGTTCGGCAATGGTTTCGGGCAGCGTGGCGGGATCGGCCTGGGCCAGCCACGCCTGCCACGCGGCGCGCACTCCGGCTGGCCAACGGGCCAGCCTTGCATCGACATCGTCTGGAAGGCTGGAAAGGAGCGGCGGGGACAGGGAACTCCACGCCAGGTCACGGGTGCGCTGCGAGACTGCGCGACCCCATAACGGGCCCAGCGGACCCGATTGCGGACCCGATTGCGGACCCGATTGCGGACCCGACAGCGACACCTGCCCGTCGGCGCCGGTCAGTACCGGCCCGCCCGGGCGGATGTCCTGCGCGGAATCAGGCTTGAGCTCCCGCACGATTCAGTACCTCACGGGCCAGGCACAGGTCTTCCCATGCGCGCGCCTTGTCGGTCAATGTGCGCAGCAGATAGGCCGGGTGATAGGTCACCACCACCGGGATGCCTTCATAGGTATGCACCGTGCCGCGCAGCTTGCCGATCGGCGTGGTGGATCGCAGCAGCGACTGCGCCGCGAACCGGCCCAGCACCACGATGACCTTCGGCTTGATCAGCGCGATCTGCCGCTTCAGATAGGGTTCGCACTGCGCGACTTCGTCCGGCTCGGGATTGCGGTTGCCGGGCGGCCGGCATTTGAGCACATTGGCGATGTAGACGTTGCGGTCACGGGCCAGGCCCAGCGCGGCCAGCATGTTGTCGAGCAGCTTGCCGGCCTGACCGACGAACGGCTCGCCCTGCAGGTCTTCGTTCTCGCCGGGCGCCTCGCCCACGAGCATCCATTCGGCCCGCTGGTCCCCGACGCCGAATACCGTGTTGGTGCGGGTGGCGCATAGGCCGCAGTCGGTGCAACCGGCCACGCTCGCGGCCAGTGTCGGCCAGTCCATCGCGGCGATCGCCGCATCGCGGCCGTCCTGCTCCGGGTTGCTCTGGCGCAGGATCGGTACGGCTGGCGCGGCGGCCCGGGCTGGCGTATCGAAGGCCTCGACCGTTTCCGCGATCTCGGCCGCATCACCCGCGTCAGGCGTGTCGAAGTTGTCGGCCGTCATGGGTGGCGTTGCGACCTCGGTCGAATCCACCGACTTGACCGACTCGGCCGCTTCCGCCATCGCCGCAACCTTCACGACTTCCGAGGCTTCGGCCATGACTATCGTTTCAGCGAGCGGCGCCTCCGCCACGGCCGTGACCGGGGCCTTTCGCGGCACCCACTCGGCGGGGATGCCAAGCACCTCGAGGAACATCGCCCGGCGGTTCATGCGGCATCTCCCTCGGCAGCCTGATCGACTGACCAGTCGCGGCGCAGGACCAGCGCGTCCTCGCGTCCAAGCGCCGTGGCCGGGTAATAGCCCTTGCGGCGGCCGATCTCGACAAACCCGGCATCCAGATACAAGGCCAGCGCGCCCACATTTGAAGGTCGAACCTCGAGCAGCATGGTATGCAGATGATGCGCGAGCGACGTGGCCAGCGTAATGGCCAGCAACAACCGGCCGTAGCCCTGCCGTTGGTGTCGCGGATCGACGGTGATATTGAGCAGATGCATCTCGTCGACCACGGGCATCAGCATCGCATAGCCCACCAGCGCAGCGGACGGGTCGCGCAATGTCAGGCCGATATGGCCCGCCTTGAGCGAGTTCTCGAAGTTGCCGCGCGTCCACGGATGGCTGTAGGAGCGCTGCTCGATCTCCGCCACGGCCTCCAGGTCCAGCGCGCTCATGCGGTCCAGCGCCCAGCCGGCGGGCAGCGCCGGCATGACGGGCGTCAGCGGCCAGGCAGGCCGATCGGGAATCGGCACGAGCGCGGCACTCATGCGGCGTCTCCCATGCTGGCCGCGGCCTTGGCCGCTGCGGCGGCTTCACGCTCGGCGATGGTCTGGGCAACCTTGTTGCGCACGTAGATGGGCATGGCATCGGCGGCGTCGATCGTCTCGCCACGCGCCAGTGCACGCAGGCCAATCGTGACCATCGCCCGCGCGTTCGGCATGGCTTCGGGCACGACACGCCCGGCATGCGCCGCGACGGCCAGCCGTTCGCCGAACACTTCCGATGCATTGCCCGCGATCCAGAAAGCGCCTTCCGGCTGCGCCACGGCTTCCGGGGCGGCAACCTGCAACGCGCCCTGCATGCGCCATTCGCCGGTTCCATCGTCCCAGCGGAACGTGGCGGCGTAGGCCTCGTCCATGCGCGCATCGAGCGTGACGAGCACCGATGTACCGGACGGTAAAGGCGGCGTGCCCGTGCGCGCACTTTCGGCACAGGCCATCAGCACATTGACAGAGATCACCGGCAGCCCGGCGCCGAAGGCCAGGCCCTGCGCCACGCCGCACGCGGTGCGCAGGCCCGTGAACGATCCGGGCCCGGCGCCAAACGCAATGGCCGCGCAGTCCGCCAGACGGATACCGGCTTCGGCCAGCACCTCGCCCACGGCGGGCAGCACACGCGACGACGAACGCGCGCCGGTGTGCTCATGACGGGAGAAACACTCGATGGCGCCATTGGATGCGGCGCGCCCGAGTGCGACGGAACACCACTCAGTGGAGGTCTCGACAGCAAGAATCCAGGACATGGCGCGATTGTATCCGCTGCCGGGGCAAAGCTGTATTGGCGGCAGATCCTTTCCGCGATGCCTTCCAGACTACCCGCCGCGCTGACGTTTGAATCCCGGCGGCCGGGCTACGCCAAACGGCGGGCGTCTGCGCCACCCGTACTACGACGCAACGGAGAGCAGTCCTCTCGCAACCGCCTGAAATGTGAAACTGCGTGTATCCGAGACGGCGCCCGTTTCAGTATTCGTCAGGTATGTCGGCAGATAGCTAATCATTTGCAGCTTCCAGCCCTTCTGGGAGTGATACGTTTGCGCCGAAGTTCTGGGCGAGGCACGGCCATTAAGCAAGCGGCTGTGCACCAGTTCCCCGGACGCGTCCCAGAAGTGGAATTCGATTACGACTGACTGATACATGTTCGCTGGCGTTGGAATCACCGGATATACGTTGAACGTCTGCACATTGGTGGTGAGATCCATCCCGATGCTCACCACAACCTTGTCATAGGCGTCATCGAGAATATCCAGCCGGAAGGTGTTGCCCTGGAAAGTTGGCACGGGGCCGATCTCGCTGGGCGATGTCACGACGTCGATGCCGGTGTCCGTGACCTTGATGGTGCAGTCCCTGGCAGCGTTCAGATGCTTGGCTGTGCCCTCGTTCGTGATGACGCACCGCGTGGAGTACTCGGCGTGGTGCACATACAGGGTTTCGCCCCCAATCGCGTCGAGCGGAAAGGTGTAGACCGATGCCGTGACCCGCTCATTGCCGATGAAATCGTGCGAAAACAGCTCCTCGCCGCTGGCATCGCGCAAGCTCACATAGGCGTAGGTTGTCGTAAGCAGTTCTTGAGGCGCGGGGGTGGCCAGGGTCTCCACCTTGATCAGCCGCGCCACACGATCGATCCTGGCCTCGAAGAAGACGACGTCCGAATTGCCTTTCAGCGTCACGGTAAAGACTTTGCCAGCGGATGCCTCGCCCACACTGGCCGACGTGTCCAGCGCGCCACCCACAGAATTGCTGGCGATAGATGTTACGTGCCTCATCACATGCTCCTTGTCATCGGAAATTCGTGCAGGACCACCCTGCACGCGCCGCCAGTCTTGGCCGACGCAATGGAACAAGGGAATGGAACACCTGTGGAATATCTCCCCGCAGGGAAATTGGCGGAACCGAAGGCTTCCTCGATTTTTTTGTACTGATACGACAGCGCACGGCGCTTATCATCGCCGCTGTTACACGCGTTGCCACACCGGAGATCCCATGAGCGACCTGCAAACCCGTTTCGACCAGGCCCAAATCGACGTCAAGACGCTGTCGGAGCGTCCCAACAACATGACGCTGCTGCGCCTGTACGCGCTCTACAAGCAAGGCGCCGAAGGCGACGCCCACGGCGACAAGCCCGGCATGACAGATTTCGTGGGCCGCTACAAGTTTGAAGCCTGGGAAGCGCTCAAGGGCACCAGCCAGGACGAGGCCAAGCAGAAGTACATCGAACTCGTGGGCGACCTGCTGGCCGGCCGCGCAAGCTGATTTTTGAGAGATGCGCCCCAGGGCGATGCGGCGTCATGCCGGATCGCCGGGTCGCCTGAGCACGCTCACGCCGAGGACCGCGCGCGGATGCGCCATGCGGACAGAATGGCCGCGGCTATGACCAGGCCCACCGCCAGGAAGGTCTCGTCGAATGCCTGAATGCGAGCGGCCTGCGCGGCCAGGTCGCCGCCACGGCCCAGCACCGCGCCGTGCTCGGCCAGCCGCCACTGCAACCCCACACCCGCCAGGCTCACCCCGATCGCCCCGCCCAACTGCCGCAGGAAATTGATGCAGCTCGAGCCCTGGGCAATCAGCGAGAAATCCACACCACGCATCGACCCGAGCGTCAGCGACGGCAGGATGCAACCGAGCCCGATCCGCCCGATCACCACGTAGAGCACCAGTAACAGGTACGGCGTGGCCGTCGATCCGGTGGCCATCAGCAGAAACGACCCCGCCAGCAGCGCCAGACCGATGGACACCTGCCGGTGCGGCCGGACCCGGTTGGTCATCCGCCCCGCCACGGCAATCGTCAATGCCAGCGCAACGCCCGCCGGCATCAGCACGATACCGGCGGCCGACGGCGTATAGGCCAGCGCCATCTGCATATAGACCGGCAGCAGGTAGGTCGAGCCGTACAGCCCCGCCCCGTAGATGAATGCCACGACAGCGCCGGCCGCGAACTGCCGGTAGCTGTACAGCCGCATGTTCATCAACGGATGCGGTGCGC
>JAFAJB010000026.1 GCA_019236395.1 Cupriavidus sp. | reverse complement strand
TGACCGAGCGTGCCGAACGCACGTTGTCCGATCCACTTTCGGTGATGGATTGGGTCAATCTCTATGCCATTGCCGTCAACGAAGAGAACGCGGCCGGTGGTCGCGTGGTCACGGCACCGACCAACGGCGCGGCGGGCATCATTCCGGCCGTGCTGCACTACTACGATCGATTCATCCCGGGCGCTAATCGCCAGGGCGTCGTGGACTTCCTGCTGACCGCAGGTGCGATCGGCCTGCTCTACAAGCTCAACGCCTCGATCTCCGGCGCCGAAGTCGGTTGCCAGGGTGAAGTCGGCGTGGCCTGCTCGATGGCCGCGGGTGCGCTGGCCGCGGTGCTTGGTGGCACGCCGGAGCAAGTCGAGAATGCCGCGGAGATTGGTATGGAGCACAATCTTGGGCTGACCTGCGACCCGGTCGGCGGTCTGGTCCAGATCCCGTGCATCGAACGCAACGCCATGGCATCCGTGAAAGCGGTGAACGCGGCGCGCATGGCGTTGCGCGGCGACGGCACGCACTATGTTTCGCTCGACTCGGTCATCAAGACCATGCGCGAGACCGGTGCCGACATGAAGACCAAGTACAAGGAAACCGCGCGCGGCGGCCTGGCGGTCAATATCGTCGAGTGCTGATTCCGGTTGCCGGCGGCCGCAGGCGACGTATGATTCAGGCACCTCCGGTTTGCCACAAAAGAACACGGCCATGCAGACCTTCCATCAGTTGTTCGACGAAACGTCTTCCACCTTCACCTACCTGCTGATCGACGCGGACACCGGCGAAGCCGTGCTGATCGACCCGGTAGACCGCCAGTACGAGCGCGACCTGGCCGTGCTGCAGGAATCCGGCGCCAGGCTGGCGTGGGTAGTCGAAACCCACGCGCACGCCGACCACATCACATCGGCCGGACATCTTGCCTTGCAGACTGGCGCGCATACGGCGGCGCCTTCGGGCTGTGACATCAAGCCCGCGCAAAAGCAGCTCATTGATGGCGATACGATCGCCTTCGGCAAGCAGTTGCTGCGCGCGATCCACACCCCGGGACATACCGCCGGCAGCATGAGCTATCTCTGGGAGGAGCCGACTGCCGATGGCGTGGTGCGCCGCATTTTCACCGGCGATGCGCTGCTGATCGACGGCTGCGGCCGCACCGATTTTCAGTCAGGCGATGCGGGCACGCTGTTTGACAGCCTGACGCAGAAACTCTTCCGCCTGCCCGACGAGACCCGCGTCTATCCCGCGCACGATTACAAGGGCCGCACCGAATCGACGATTGGCCAGGAGCGCGCCACCAACAGCCGCGTAGCGGGCCGCACGCGTGACGAGTTCATCGTCATGATGCGCAACCTGAATCTGCCTCGGCCAAAGATGATTGACGTAGCCGTGCCTGCCAATCAGCAGCTTGGCCTGGTCGCGGGCCGCGACGGCGAGAGCGTGCCGCACGGCGCCTGAGCACTGCGCCACCTCCGTCCACCGCGCTCACCGCGCTCACAGTTGCGCCGAGCGCTTCAGGACTCCCACTGCTCGCAAGTCTGCCGCACCGTATCGCGCAGGCTGTGCGCAGCGTCATTGGCGGTGCGCACCCAATGCGCGTCGTTGCTGCGGCTTGCGGCCTGCGCGCGGATGTTCGCCAGCGCCTGTAACGAGCCCAGCGCCTCAGCGTGCGGTTCGAGGGCGTCACAGATCGACAGGATATGGTCGGCGATCGGCATCCGGGTCAGCTCGTTCGGGTGCACGTACTCGCCCTCCAGCCCAAAGCGGCACGCCTGGAAGCGATTGAACGTGTAGACCAGATAGTCGTCTTCCTGTGGCATGAATGGGCGCGACAGCAGCAGGTAGCGCGCGAGCGCCTGGATATAGGCGGCAATGTCGCAGGCGCGCTGCACGGTCAACGGGGTATCCATCACGCGGACTTCGATCGTGCCGAATTCCGGCTTGGGACGGATATCCCAGTAGAAGTCCTTCATGCTCTCGATCACGCCAGTGGCGTGCATCTTGTCGAAATACGCGGTGAAGGCGTCCCAGGTCAGCACGAACGGTGCACGGCCACTCATCGGGAATGCGGCTACCGAGTTCAGGCGCGCCGACGCGAACCCGGTATCCACACCCTGCACATAGGGCGACGACGCGGCCAGTGCAACGAAGTGCGGCACGTAGCGGCCAATCGCGTGCAGCAGGAACAGCGCTTCATCCGCGCTGGGGCAGCCGATATGGACGTGCTGCCCAAACACCGTGAACTGCTTGGCCAGATAGCCATAGAGTTCGGAAATGTACTGGTAGCGGGGCGAGTTCGAGATCGTGCGATCGGACCACACCTGGAACGGGTGCGTGCCGCCGCCGCAGATTCCCAGGTTCAGCCCGCGTGAAGCATTGACCATCAGGTCGCGCATGACAGTCAGCTCTTCCAGCGCCTGCGCGTAGTCCCGGCAGATGCCCGTGCTGATCTCGATCATCGACGGGCTGATTTCCGGCTTGATGTCGCCGGCGTGCTGTGCGCCCTTGAGCGCACGGATCAGGTCGGGCGCGAACGGGGCCAGGTCGTAGTCATGCCGATTGACGAGCTGCAGTTCCAGCTCGACGCCGAACGTCAGTGCCTCTGAATGCTTGAACGCTTCGAGTGACATCAGCGCCCTCCATTGTCACGTGCTTCACCAGCGTAGCGCAGCGCCCACGCCGCAACGATGGGCCCGAGCAATTGTTCGATCGCCAGCGCACACAGGATGATCGACGCAAGCGGCGAACCGGTCCCCGGATACAGCAGGGCAACATCGTTCATCAAAAGATATGCCAGTCCGGACATTGGGGCCAGTGCCAGGCCGAGCGCCATGCACTGTCGCAGGCTCAAGCCCGAGAACGATCCCAGCGATACCACGCCGATAAGCTTTGCCGCGTGACGCATGACGACCAGCGCGATGGCCAGTGCGCCGCCGACCGCCCAGTCATGTGCGGTCAACGGCAGGCCAAGCGACACGACCATCACGATGATCAGCAGGCTGCCCGCGCTGCCGAAGTGCGTTGGCCACACATGCGGCTGACGATCCTGGTGCTTGAAGACCACGCCAGCCAGCATCAGCGAGAGCGGCATCGACAGTTTCAGCACACGCGTCAGCGCCAGCGCGAACAACACCACACCCACCAGCACAAGGAAGCTGTAATGATCGTCGGCGGACATGCGGGCGTAGATCGCGTGGCCGACCTTGCCAACCACCCACGCCAGCAGGCACGAGCCAACCAGCAGGTACAGCGGATGCAGCAGCGCCGCGCCGAGATTGCCGTATTCGGAATGCAGCCAGCCTGTGGCCACCTGCACGATGACCGCCGCATAGATGCTGTTCAGGGCGGACATCGCCATCAGCCGCTCGGTCACCTGGCCATCGGCGCGTAATTCGTTCTTGAGCTGGAGCACGATGGTTGGCGACGTGCTGACCGCGATACCGCCTGCAAGAATCGAAACGGCCGGCGATGCGCCGAGCCATTGCAACACCGTCGATACCAGCCCCCAGGTCAGCAGGCTTTCCGCCCCGCTCGTGAACAGCAGCCAGCGGTTCGCGCGCAGCCAGGACAATGACAGCCGATGGCCAAGCTCGAACAGCGCCAGCGCCAGCGCCATGTCGATCAGGATGCGCGTCTGCGCAATCATGTTCTCGTCCACGATGCTGCGGCCAAGCGTGCCGGCGAACAGCCCCGCTACCGCGTACCCGACGATACGCGGGCAGGCCAGCCAGCGGCGGCAGACCTCTCCGGCCAATCCCGCGCCAACCAGCGCGAGGCCGACCCAGAACAGGCCGCCCGGGGCCAATGGCAGGGATGGGAATAGTTGGCTCAATCCGTTCATGGCCGACATGGTAACGGAAGCACGTGGATTTTCGTGTCAGGTGTTGTCCGACGTTTCTTCTAATGTGGTCGCAATTTACGGCTTCTGCAAACAAAAAACGCCATCTTCATCGATGGCGTTTTCGGGACCTGCAAAATCAGAATCGGCTCATACCCCCCAGACCTTCCACTTGGGGCGCGTCGCCTTCAGACTGGCTTCGACCTGTGCGTAAAGTTGGCGGGTCGCACCCTTTTCGGCGTCGAGCGCGCGGGCCCGCTCGAACCAGGCGAGCGCCTTCTCCCTCTGTGCCATTCCCAGGGCGGCCCGCACGGCCACCAGCCAGGTGTGGGCGTCCCAGTCGTCCCGCGCGGCTAGCGCGAGCTGGAAGTCGGTCAGTGCCTCGGGGTATCGCTCCAGGTCGACGAACAACTTCGCGCGCTGCACGCGCGCCGGGGCCTGACCACGCGCATCGCTCTCACCGAGCAGCACGGCCTGCTCCAGCAGCGGCAGCGCGCGATCGTTGTCGCCAATATCGCGCCAGATCTGTCCGAAGCGGCTGCACAGCCAGGCGTCTTCCACGAGCATCGAACGGCGCTGCAGCGCATCGAGCTCGCCCAACGCGTCGGTCCGGTCGTGCTCATCCATCGACGCCATGCTCGCCTGCAGCAGCCCCGCATAATGCGCTCGCGCATGCGCCATGGCGTGCGCGCCTTCGCTACGCGCCTCCACCGGCAATGCATCCAGACGCGCATCCATGTGCGTGATGGCCGCGCTTGCCGACTCGGCCGCCTCACGACCGCCAATGGCCGCCCAGGCTGCCACCAGACGACTGAACGCCCAACTCACGTCCGCCGGATTGCGCTCCACCGGGTAGCGGTTCATCACCTCACCGGCCAGGTCCACGACCTGCTGATGCTGGCCGGCCGCCGCGTGCGCATCGAGCAGATCGATCCAGTGATCGATGAAATCGCTGGCTTCCATGCCCTTGCGGTGCAGGGCCAGCTTCTCTTCCAGGTGTTCCGCGTTGGCAGGCAACAGGCGCGCCAGCAGGCGGCACAGCAGCGAGTAGAGATGCGGATCGGCATTGCCGCCGTGGCCGCGCGCATCGCCCTCGCCTGTGGAAAAGTACGACTCGAAGCAGGCCAGGCCCTTGCGGCAGGCGGCTTCCAGCAGCGGCTTGAGCGTGGCCTGCGAAGCCGGCACCTCGTCGATGAAGGCGCCAAGCGCGCCGGCCGCGTGGAAGTAAAGCGCGCCGTCATCGGCATCGGCGGTCATCGCGAATCCGGTCCACGCGGGTTGCGGCGCGGGTGCATTGGCCGGCGCTGCTGCGTTGATCTGATGGCGCCATGTCAATGCGCGAACCTGTGCCAGCGGATCAGGCTCCTGACGCAGATAGGTATCCATGTCGTCGAGCGCGCCCGCGGGATCGATGCCTAGACGCAGCGGTGCGCGCAGACGGCGGGCCTCGGGATGATCTGGATGATCGGCCAGCACGCGTTCGGCCTGGACCACGGCCAGCGCGTCACCTTCAGCCGGTGTCAGATCGAGCAACTCGGGGGAATCGAGCGCGATGCGCCCAAGGCAGACACGCAGCAACGGCTCGCCGGGCTGACCGGCGGCATCGCTGCGGGCAACGTAGTCCTGCACCAGCGGCAGGATGTCACCGGCGCCCAGGTCGGGCGCGCGGTACAGCAGGTCATGCCAATAGCGGCCAGCCAGCGCAAAGTCGTTGAGGCGGAACGCGACGAAACCCGCGTAGAAATGCGCGGCCCACTCGCCGGTGGCCAGCCCGTTGCGGCGCGCGGCTTCATGCAGCCACGGCTGCGCCTCGGTATCACGCCCTTCGCGCATCAGCAGCGTGCCGTAGAGATGGGCCAGCGCACCGCGCGACGCCCAACGGTGCACCGGCGCCAGCTCCAGCGAAGGCAATCGCTCCAGCGCCTGATCCAGCGCGGCCAGCGCGCCGGGCACATCGCCACGGTCGGCATGCAGTTGCGCACGCAATGCCGCGTAGTCCACCACTTCAGGGTGCGCCTCCCAGAGCTGGTCGGCAATCTGCAGCGCCTCGTCGTGGCGCCCGGCATTGGCTAGCGCGATCGCGTGCTCATAACGGACATCCTGCACGGTCGGCTCCTTCAAGAATTCGGCAAAAGCAGAATTATGCGCTAACGGCGGGGGGCGCTTGGGGAAGAACAGCGGGGGAAAGGGGGTGATTGGGGGGTGACTAGTAGCAAATACGATTGAGATCGCCGTCGCCGCCGTCTGTTGGCAGAAGAAGCGTGGCTTGCGGCTCGTTCATGAACACGAC
>JAFAJB010000244.1 GCA_019236395.1 Cupriavidus sp. | reverse complement strand
CAGAGCTGCCTGGCATCGAGCGACACGCTGCCAACCGCCAGCGACAGGCCAAAGACGGCCAGCCCCGCCAGCGCGAGGACACTCCAGACGGTCAGCGCGCGCCGCAGTTCAGCCATGGCTACCCGCGCGCGGTGTGACAGGCGTCATTTCTGACGCCACCCCAGCGTGATAAAACCAGCCCGGCCCTGCGTGTTGTAGGGGTAGGCAAGCTGGTAGTTCTTGTCGAACAGGTTTTCCACACGGGCGGCGACGAACCATTGCTTGTCGATGTTGTAGCGGGCGTTGAGGTTGACGATACCGTACCCGCCCAGCGTGCGCGAGCCGCTGTCGAGTCGCGCCGAGGATACCAGCCATTCGCCGCCGAAGCGCCAGTTGCCGAAGTTGCGGCCCACGTCGAACGACGCGTGGCGGCGGGCGCGCCGCAGCAATTGCGAATCGTTGGTCTGATCGACCGGGTTCTGGAACGTCACGCTGGCGCCCACGTCGGTACCCAGCAGATTGGCGCGCCAGGATGCTTCGACCCCCTGCACCTTGGCCTTGTTGACGTTCTGGGCGAGGAACATGCCGCTGGGCTGCAATGCGGCGACGATCAGGTTGTCGTAGCGCGTCTCGAAGGCCGTCACGCGCAGCAGACCGGTCTGGGCCGTTTCGACTTGTACCCCTACCTCGGCCGACTTGGCGCGTTCGGGCTGCAGGTTCGGCTGGCCGAAGAACGGGAAGTAGAGCTCGTTGAACGTCGGCGCGCGGAACGCGTTGCTGAGCCTGCCGATCAGCTTGACCGCACTGGTCACATAGTAGCCATAGCCCGCGGAGAAGCTGGCCTGGTCCCCAAAGTCGGAGTAGTGGTCGTTACGCGCGTTCAGTTGAATCTGGTGACTGCCGATGCGGCCCTCGTAGCCACCGTAGACCGAGAACACATTGCGCGTCGGCGCGTTATAGGAACTGGAATCCAGTTCCTGCTGCAGCCAGTCGGTACCGAACAGCAGCGTGTGATTGGGCGTCAGCGCGTACTCGTTCTGCCAGTTGAACTGGCGCGTGCGCGTGTTGAACAGGCTGTTGAACTGGCCATTCAGCGTCCCCTCGCTACGATCCTGGCTCTGCGCGATCCTGAAATGCGTGGTCCAGTCCGGCAGCACCTTGCCATTGACGAATGCCGACAGCGTGTAGAGCACGCTGTCCATGCGGTTGTCGTCGGTCGGCTTGCCAAACGTGTTGTCGAAGGAAAGCTGGCTGTTCGAGTAGTAGGCCGCAACGCCGGCGTCCCAGTCCTGGGTGAACTTGTGCTTGATCTGGCCCGATACGCTCTTGTTCTCGTACGGGTTGTTATTCGGATTCGGACCGATGCCACGCGCGGCGCTCTTCGGATTGTCGGCGTTCCACTGTGCGGCATTGATGGCCGAGAAGCTGTCGGTCTTGAGCATCGAGCCGGTCACGTTGAACGACGTGTCGCCTACCTGGCCGCCGTAGCCCACCGTGCCTTGACGCGTGTTATTGCTGCCGTACTCCACCGCCGCATTGGCTCCGGGCGCCTGGCCCACGCCGTTCTTCGTGAAGATCTGCACCACGCCGCCGATGGCGTCCGAGCCATAGAGCGACGAAACGTTGCCGCGCACCACTTCGATATGGTCGATCTGGTCGGGCAGGATATTGGCGATCTGCGCAGTGCCGCTGCTGACGCTGGAGATGCGCACGCCGTCGATCATGATCAGCACCTGGTTCGAATTGGCGCCGCGCATGAAAAGCGAGGTGTTGGTGCCAATACCGCCGTTGGTCGCAAACTCCACCCCCGCCTGGTTGCGCAGCAATGAGCGCAGGTCCGGGGCCTGAGAGTTGACGATGTCCTCCTGGGTCACCACCGTGGTGCTCGGCAGCGCCTCCGTCACCGATTGCGCCATGCGCGAGGCCGTGACCACCACGGGTGCCAGCGTCTGTGCGTTGGCCGTTGGTGAGCTGGTCGGCGCGCTTGCCGGCGCATTGGCCGACGGATTGGCGGACGACTCATCGGCCGGCGCGGTCTGCGCCAAGGCCGATGCGGAGGGAAAAAGAGCGATGGCCGCCAGAATGGCGGGCATGGACGGGCGAACCGGCGGCTTTTGCGCGACGGTCGGCCTGGATAGCGTGGAACGCATTTGCGAAGATGGAATAGAACGGCCTGGCCCGTTCCCCCGCGGGCCATATGGCGATGAGGCACGTCGCTTCTCGAAAGCGGCGCGCCCGCGTTCTTCAGGCCGGTATCCGGGCTGACGACATCAGGCTGGCCGCCTTCCCGATCGGATCATGACGATTCAGAATCAGTGGCTGTTGGCCGGCCCTGCGATGCGCGCGTGGCGCGCGTTCGCGGTCGCTTACCGTTGCGGGGGCAGCACAGGTTGGCTTGGCCCCGATCTGCGATATCGGCGCCCGGCTCCCTGTTTCCCGTTGAACTGCGACCCTGTATGAGCAGGACGCGAGCACCTGGAACGAGCGCGAGTGTAGGGAGTTTCAAATCTGGCGTCAATGCGGCCCGTCATGTTGCCGATAACCGTGGATTGACATCCGGAGACACACCGATCATTGCAGATCGATGCAACTTCGGGCCAATGAGCACGTCTTAACCGCCGCGTTGGCTGTGGCCGTAACGCGTGCATCGGCTAGAATCCCGAAACCTGACATTCACTCCTACCGGACACGACAGGCACTATGCTCAACGAACTCGAACAACTGGCCGCCAAGATCGGGCGCGTGCTGCATCACGCGGACACCCTGGCGGCGGAAAACCAGCGGCTGCGTGCGGATATCGACCGCCTGCAGGCCGAGGCGAGCCAGTTGCGCGCGGACCGCGAAGCCATGGCGGCCGACCGCGAACTGCTCAATATCAAGATCGAGGAAGCCCAGCTGCGCATCCAGTCGATTCTGGACAAGCTGCCCACGGCCAGCGATGCGCGCCAGCTCGACCTGCTTGGCGACGGTACGCGCGCCGCATCGGAAGGTACGCAGCAGCCCCCCGGAGAACACGCATGAGCAACAAGCAAGTGGAAGTGAACATCGCCGGCCAGGCCTATCGCTTCGCGATCGCGCCGGACAACGAGGCCGCGCTGCTGGAAGCGGTGGCACTGGTCGATGACAAGATGAACAAGCTCAAGGGCGCGGTCTCGGCCAAGGGCGTCGAGCGCGTGGCCGTGATGGCGGCGATCAGCATCGCGTCGGACCTGCTGGCCCTGCGCCGCAAGCAGGACGAAGATGGATCGATTCCCGTCGACGCCGTGCGTGCACGCATTCGCGAACTGAACGATCGCGCCGACGAGGCGCTGCGCCAGTACGCGCACGTAGGCACACGCTGAACCCGACTGCTGCGGGAAACACGCAAGGAACTCGACAGAAAGCACTTGAATTGCGCGGACCCGGCCACATCTCACCGCATGTGAAGCCGATGCCGCGCACCCTGCACGCAGCGCGCGAGTGTTGTGGAAAATGTAACGACGCGGCATGTCCGGCTTGGTATGAATGTCGTCGCGGTGTATAGTGTAGCCACTGCACGGCGCATGCGACCGATGCAGCAGGATGGTCGGGTTATCGCGCCCGGCCGCCGTTTCCATCCCATCCTAAGTTGAAACGGCAAACGTCTGACATCCCAAGCGTCTAGCACGCACAGGAACAAAAGTCAGACGTTTGACAGTTTCCCTGCCTGGTTCGTGAGGGTCATAAACTCCTTGAACCGATATGCATTGCATGGTGCGGGATTATGTCGTGTGGGCGAGCGCGTTACCGCATTCACAGTCTGGGCCGAGCTTGGACTCCCTGAGTGGGCGATGTACCCGAAATACGACTTCCGCAGCCACTCTGAACCTCACTTGGGTTCAGGATGCCGACCCAGCGGCCGAGGCGGGGACCCCCTAAAAGGCGGTGGTTTTCTATGAACCACCGCCTTTTTTCTTGACTGCTCATAGTCGGACCCATACACGGGTCCATAGACGGACCGATCGGTATCGTGACGCCTCCCTCGACCCAGCGAGCCCGCCAGTACTGGCTGATGAAGTCCGAACCGGACGAGGCCAGCATCGATGACCTTGCCAGCAACGGTACCCTGCCCTGGACCGGCGTGCGCAATTACCAGGCACGCAACTTCATGCGCGACCAGATGCGCATCGGCGACGGCGTCCTGTTCTATCACTCGTCGTGCCCCGAGCCCGGCATCGCAGGCGTAGCCGAGGTCTGCTCCCAGCCCTACCCTGATCCCACGCAGTTTGACCCGAAGAGCGACTACTACGACAGCGCGTCGAAGCAGGAGAACCCGCGCTGGTCGCTCGTGGACGTGCACTTCGTGAGCAAGAGCGCGCTGATTCCGCTGCAAGCCCTGCGCGAGCACGATGCGCTGGCCGACATGGTCGTGCTCCGGCGCGGCAATCGCCTGTCGATCACGCCGGTCACACCGGCCGAATGGCGCTATATCACCGAAAAGCTGATGAAGTAAATCGGCGAAACACGTGGATACAGACACGTGTGTGCCGCGTACGGAACGAACGCGGGCCTCGCGCGTCTGATAGCCATCACTTTGATCGGGAGAACAATATGAAAAAACTGCTGGCTGCCTCGCTGCTGAGTACAACCGCCGCCATTGCCGGCGCCCAGACGGTTGCACCTCCCTCCGGGGTTTTGTCCCTGTCCGCGCAGGCCGCAACCGAAGTGCCGACCGACGTGGTACACCTGACGCTGGCCGCTGAACAGGAAGGCCCCGAGCCCACCGCCATTTCAAATGCCCTTTCCACGCGCACACAGGCCGTGCTGGCACAGGCCAAGCGCACCTCCGGCGTGGAGGCCCAATCGGGCGGCTTTACCATCCACCC
This sequence comes from Cupriavidus sp., assembly GCA_019236395.1. GTDB lineage: Bacteria > Pseudomonadota > Gammaproteobacteria > Burkholderiales > Burkholderiaceae > Cupriavidus. The sequence continues at coordinate 1,083 of JAFAJB010000244.1, read as the reverse complement.
GAATACCGACCGCAACGGCCGCATCAGCACCTGGCGCGGCCGCTCCGAGGTGATCCTGAAATCGAAGGATTTCGCGGCCGTATCGAAGCTGGCCGGCGATCTGGCGAACCAGATGCAGGTGCAGAACATCGCATTCTCGCTGTCGCGCGAGGCACGTCAGGCCGCGGAACAGAAGCTGGCCGACCAGGCCGTGGCCGCGTTCCGCGACAAGGCGCAGGCCACGACGAAATTGTTTGGCTATAGCGGCTACACGATCCGCGAGGTCTCGCTGAACGAATCGGGCGGCGTCATGCCGATGCCGCGCATGTACGCCGCCAAGGCGATGTCGTCCGATGCCGGCGCGCCTATCCCGGTGGAAGGCGGCAAGAGCCAGGTGACCGTGTCGGTCAATGGCTCTGTGCAGATGGTGAAGTAAGGCAAGACAAGCACTACCGGTTTGCTCCCCTCTCCCGCGTGCGGGAGAGGGGCTGGGGGAGAGGGCTAGCGGCACAAAATGCGATAGTGCCGATTGGAACCTCAACACCCTCTCCCCCGACCCCTCTCCCACAAAGTGGGAGAGCTGGAATGAACACCGCCCACTCCCTTCCGCCAAGCCACGCGTCAGAGCGCCAAGAATGACAAAGGGGCTCTCGCTTGACCGACGGCATCGATGTGCCAAAGTGAAAGTGCAACTATCACTTGAGGTCGAGGAGAGCCCAAATGAATGCTATGACATATGGGCTGGACATTGCAAAGTCAGTGTTCCAGATGTACTGGGTAGACCCATCCAGCGGGGAAATTCACAACCGTCGCTTCCAACGCCGGGAGCTGATTGCGTTCCTGTCCAATTGCCCGGCAGGAAAGGTGGCGCTTGAGGCCTGTGGCGGCGCACACTGGTGGGCACGCAAGATCCGGAGTTTGGGCCACGAGCCCGTCCTGATTCACCCGCGCTACGTGCGGGCGTTCGTGCGCACCAACAAGACCGACGCGGCCGATGCGCGCGCGATCTGGACCGCGGCCCAACAGCCCGGCATGCCGGCCGTCCCCGTCAAGAGCGAAGCGCAGCAAGCCTTGTTGTCGCTCCACCGGATTCGCGATGGCCTG
>JAFAJB010000218.1 GCA_019236395.1 Cupriavidus sp. | reverse complement strand
CGCCATTGCAGGCACGCGTGGGCCGAGCGCGGCCGGGGAGGTCATCAGCGCATAGACCTCGTCGATCAGACCACGCACCTGGACGCTGTCCCGGTTGCGCGGGCGCGCGAATGGCACGCGTACTTCCGCACGCACGCGGCCCGGGTCGCTCGACAGGATCACGATCCGGTCGGCCATCATCACTGCTTCCTCGATGTTGTGCGACACGATCAGGATGCTCTTGATATGGGCGCGGCCCGATTCCCACAGGTCGAGCATTTCATCGCGCAGCGTTTCACCGGTCAGCACGTCGAGCGCCGAGAACGCCTCGTCCATCAGCAGCAGGTCCGGTTGCGTCACCAGCGCCCGGGCGATGCCCACGCGCTGGCGCATGCCGCCCGACAGCTCGCGCGGCAGCGCGCTGTTGAAGCCCGACAGGCCGATCATGTCGATGGCCGCTTCGGCGCGGCGCGCACGCTCGGCCTTCGGCACGCCTTGCGCTTCCAGGCCGATCTCAACGTTCTGTTGCACGGTCAGCCACGGAAACAGCGCGAACGACTGGAACACCATGGCGATACCTTCGGCGGTGCCCGTGAGCTTCTGGCCCCGGAAGCGCACCTCGCCACGGTCCGCGCCAACCAGCCCGGCCATGATCCGCAACAGGGTGGACTTGCCCGAGCCGGACTTGCCAAGCATGGCGACGATCTCGCCTTCGCGCAGCGTCAGGTCTACGCCTTCGAGCACGGAGCGATCGGTGTGGTCGGCGGTGCGGAAGACCTTGCCCACGCCGTGCAGTTCGATGACGGATTGGGCCAGTTGGGATGGATTGTCGTGCAGTGCCATCGTGAAATTCTCAGAGACGGGTGCGCGTCTGCGCGATTTCGTAGAGCCGGTTCCAGAGCAGCCGGTTGAAGCCGACCACGAACAGCGCCATGACGCCGATGCCGAGTGCGATACGCGGGAAGTCGCCACGCGCGGTCATCTCGGCGATATAGCTGCCCAGGCCGGTGGCCACGAGCGTACGGTCGCCCCAGGTCACGTATTCCGACACGATACTCGCATTCCACGAGCCGCCCGCCGCCGTGACCAGTCCGGTCAGCAGGCTCGGGAACACGGCGGGCACCAGGAAGCGGCGCCACAGCAGCCAGCCCTTGAGCCCGAAGTTGCGCGCGGCCAGCCGCAGCTCGGTGGGAATGCCGGAGGCCCCGGCCACCACGTTGAACAGGATGTACCACTGCGTGCCGAAGATCATCAGCGGGCTGAGCCAGATCTCGGGATTGAGCCCGAACTTGACGATCGCCATCACGGCCAGCGGGAACATCAGGTTGGCCGGGAATGCGGCCATGAACTGGGCGATCGGCTGCGCGACACGTGCCACCGACGGGTTCATGCCGATGCGGATGCCGATCGGTACCCAGATCAGCGCGGCCAGCGCGATCAGCACGATCACGCGGGTCATCGTCAGAACGCCGAGCCAGACGACATGCGCGGACTCGGCCCAGCCTACCTCGCTGTGCACGAAATGCACCACGCGATAGAGCGCGGCCAGCGCCACCAGGATGATCACCGCGTCGCGTGCGCGGTCGAGCCACGGGCTCCAGCGCGCCGGCGCGGCCGGCAGCGTCACCATGTCGCGATGGCGCGCGCTCCACGCGAGCGTGTGTGCGCCAAGGCTGGCGGTCCATTTGAGCAGCGAATGGACCCAGGCCGAGCGGCGCAGCAGGTCCAGCAGCCACGATTGCGGCACGGTGTCCTGTGCCAGCGTCTCGAAGCGGAAACGGTCGGCCCAGGCCACCAGCGGGCGGAACAGGAACTGGTCGTAGATCAGGATGCCGACCAGCATCGCCACGATGGCCCAGCCGATCGCGGGCAGGTTCTGCTGCTGGATCGCCAGCGCGATGTACGAACCGATGCCGGGCAGGCGGATGTCGTGGCCGGACACCGAGATGGCCTCAGACGCGACCACGAAGAACCAGCCGCCGGACATCGACATCATCATGTTCCACAACAGGCCAGGCATCGCGAACGGCACTTCAAGGCGCCAGAATCGTTGCCAGGGCGAGAGCCGGAACATAGCCGCGGCTTCCACCAGGTCGCCGGGAATCGTGCGGAACGACTGGTACAGGCTGAAAGCCATGTTCCAGGCCTGCGAGGTGAAGATCGCGAAGATTGCCGCGCATTCCACCCCGACCAGACTGCCGGGGAACAGCGCGATAAAACCGGTGACCGTGATCGACAGGAAACCGAGCACCGGGATCGACTGAAGGATGTCGAGCGCCGGTACCATCACTTTTTCGGCGGTGCGGTTACGCGAGGCAATCGCCGCGAAAGCGAACGAGAACAGCAGCGAGGCGCCCAATGCCGCCAGCATGCGGATGCTGGTACGCATCAGGTAATAGGGCAGCGAGGCAATATCGAGCTGGACGGCCATTGCGTCGCCAGGCTGATAAGGCACATTCATCTGCCGTGCGGCAAAGGCCACGATAACGATGACCGCGAGGATGATCGGCAGCAGCGCGAAATCGAAGCGGTTCGGTGGTGCGGTCAGCAGCGGGCCGACGTAGCCGGGTGCGGGTTGGTTGTCTTGCGTCGGTGGCATGGGTACGGCCTTTTGTTTTGGAGGCGCCGTACCCTCTTCCGCGGCCCCTCTTCTGCGCACAGGAGAGGGGAGAGCACCGTAGGCGTTTCAATTACCGTGGGTTGCTCCCCGCTCCCGCATGGCGGGAGAAGGGCTGGGGGAGAGGGCAAAGGCATCGTATGCTGACGAGCTAACGCCTCAGAAGCTAACGCCTCAGAAGCGTAGGGAGTTTACCTAGTCTCGAAGACAAACGATGTGACAAATCTGGATTCCTGATGACAACAGCCACAGAAACCTGGCATCTGTTCGCCCGCGGCCGCGTGCAGGGCGTCGGTTATCGCGCCGCATGTGCGGACCGGGCAACATCGCTCGGCCTGGGCGGCTGGGTGCGCAACCGGGCTGACGGCAGCGTCGAGGTCATGGCCAGCGGGCCACGCGAGCGCCTGGAGGCGCTGCGCGTGTGGATGGAGGCAGGGCCGCCCGCCGCGCATGTATCGAAAGTGGACATGGCGCAGGCGGAGCCGCAGTCGTTCGACGGATTCGACTGGCTCCCCACCGCTTGACGCATCAGGCGGCGTCAGGTGGCCTCAGTTGGCCTCAGTTGGCCACCTCAGGTTGCCAGCCAGTCGATCCCGCCACGGCCATGGCGCTCGAGCCAATCGTTGGCCTGGCGGAAATGGCCACAGCCCAGGAAGCCGCGATGTGCCGACAACGGCGACGGATGAGGCGCTTCCAGCACACAGTGGGTCTGACCATCGAGTCCATCGAGCAGCGCGCGCTTGGCCTGCGCGTGGCTGCCCCAGAGCAGGAACACGAGGTTCGGGCGTGCGGCGGCCAGCGCATGGATCAGGCAATCGGTCACGGCCTCCCAGCCGCGCCGCGCATGGCTCGCGGCCTGGCCCTGTTCCACGGTCAGCACGGTGTTCAGCAGCAGTACGCCCTGGCGCGCCCAGCCTTCCAGGTTGCCCGACGCACGCGTCGGCTCGGTGCCGTACTCGGCGGCGATTTCCTTGAAGATGTTGCGCAGGCTCGGCGGCACCTTGACCCCTGCGGGGACAGAAAAGGCGAGCCCGTGTGCCTGGGGAATCTCCACGCCGCCGACCACGCCGGTACCGTGGTACGGGTCCTGTCCCAGGATCACGACCTTGACCGCATCGGGCGGTGTCAGGTGCAACGCGTGAAACACCGCGTGCGGAAAGACCGGTTTGCCTGCTGCGCGTTCCTCGTCGACGAATTTGCACAGGGACGACCATTCGGCGTTGCCGAGGCACGGTTCGAGCAGCGCGCGCCAGCCATTGGGCAGGGCATTCACCTGAGCCTGCAGGCTGTCGATCGATGGCGTGGGGAGGGCGATGTCAGGGGCTTCAGGGGCGTCGGGGGCGAACAGGTCGGCTTGCATCAGGATTTGCTGGAGAGACGGTAGCCGCGTGCGGCCTTGCTGAGGTCCGAAGGCGCCAATGGCGCAACATGGGCGAGGCGCAGCGCAAACGCGCGCAACGCGGTTTCGGCATGGCGGTCGTCCGCGCCTTTGCGGTGGAGCCATTCCAGTTCGAGCTCCTGGATGCGCTCGGTCAGCGACACGCCGGGGGCGCTGATCGTACCCGTATCGAGCGCGGCTTCAATGCGTTCGCCATCCTGCTCGACGATCCAGATGCGGCGCACGAAATCGGTACGGAACACCGGCACGAGCCGGTCTGCCAGCGGCGCGAGCACGGCGCGTGCCTCGTCGGTGAAGCGCAACAGATCGATGGCTTCGCCCGCGACATCGGTTTCCCATTCGTGGCGGGTGGCCAGGCCGGCGGCGCTATGACCTGCCGTTTTCAGTGTTTGCAGCCACTGCTCGCCCTTCTTGCGCAGACGCAGCGCGGCGCGGGCCTGCGCAAGATCGCGGGCGGGCGTATCGAGGTAGACGTTCAGCAGCGTCACTTCGCCACGCGGCTGGCCGTTGGCATCGAGCCATGCAGCTACCGCCGCGAGCGCGGCGTCCGGCACGGCCAGTTTCAGTTCGATCTCGCGCGCCATCAGGAGAACAGGCGTGCCAGTTCCACACCTGGTTCCGGCGCGCGCATGAATGCTTCACCAACCAGGAACGCGTGGACGTCGGCGTCGCGCATGCGCTTGACGTCGGCCTGGCCAAGGATGCCCGACTCGGTCACCACGAGGCGGTCGGCCGGCATGTGCGGCAGCAGGTTCAGCGTGTTGTCCAGCGAGACCTCGAACGTGCGCAGGTTGCGGTTGTTCACGCCCAGCAGTGGCGTCTTCAGCTTCAGCGCGGCAT
>JAFAJB010000209.1 GCA_019236395.1 Cupriavidus sp. | reverse complement strand
CGAATGCGCCGAGACCAAGGATGGCCCGACAATCTGGGAAGACCATTTCTACCCCGAGATCATCGACCCGGAAACCGGTGAAGTTCTGCCCGACGGAGAATTTGGCGAGCTGGTCTTTACATCGCTGACCAAGGAGGCGATGCCGGTCGTCCGCTACCGCACGCGCGACCTCACGCGTCTGCTGCCGGGCACGGCGCGTGCCGCGTTCCGCCGCATGGAGAAGATCACTGGCCGGACCGACGACATGATGATCGTGCGCGGCGTCAACGTGTTCCCGTCGCAGATCGAGGAACTGATCCTCAAGCATGGCGAACTCGCGCCGCACTATCAGTGTGTGCTGAACAAGGACGGCCCGCTCGATACGCTGACGGTTCGCGTCGAATGCGCACATGGCGCCGATCCATCCATCGCACGGCAAGCCCAGTCGGTGCTTGCACACGATATCAAGGCCTATATCGGCGTGTCGGCAGGCATCGAGATCCTGCCTGAAGGCGGTGTCGAACGCTCGGTGGGCAAGGCCAGGCGCATCGTGGATCTGCGGCAGCGCTAGCGCGCCCCCGGCGCGCGGCGGCGATCATCGCCCTTGAAACCGAGTCGCCGGGCCAGCTTGTGCAGATTGCTGGCATCCACGCCGAGTTGCCGCGCGGCCTGGGCCCAGTTGCCGCCTTGCGCCTGCAGCGCCAGATCGATGCACTGGCGCTGGCAGGCCTCCACCGCCTCTCTCAACGTGGCGGTCGGCGCAGGCAGGAACGCCGCCGACTCGCCGGTCTCGTCCGGTATGGCGACAACGCCGTCGAGATCCAGCAGATCGGCGTCGACCGTAATGATGTCCTTGCGACTGGCGCCCCGGCTCAACAGTTTCAGCGCGGCCCGGCTTACCACGTGCTCGAGTTCGCGCACATTGCCGGGCCACGCGTACCGGCGCAATGCGTCCTGCGCGGCCGCGGACAAGCGCAGGCTGCGCAGCCCCAGCCGCGCGCGATTGAGTTCCAGGAAGCGGCCGGCCAGCAACAGCACGTCATTGCCGCGCTCGCGCAGCGGCGGAATCGGGATGGGATAGACCGAGAGCCGGTGATACAGATCGGCCCGGAACGAGCCGTCGCGCACGTGCTCGCGCAGGTTCCGATTCGTCGCCGCGATCACGCGCACGTCCACGCGGCGCGGCCGGTCCGAACCGAGACGCTGGATCTCGCCGTTCTGCAGCGTGCGTAAGAGCTTGGCCTGGATTGCCAGCGGCAGCTCGCCCACTTCGTCAAGGAACAGCGTGCCGCCGTCGGCGGCCTCGAAGCGCCCCGGGCGCTCGCCAGTCGCGCCGGAGAATGCGCCGCGCACGTGGCCGAACAGTTCGCTCTCGGCCAGGGACTCCGGTAACGCCGCGCAGTTCACGTGAATCAGCGGCCGGTCCCGGCGGCGCGACAACCGGTGCAACCGATGCGCAAACAGTTCCTTGCCGACGCCGGTTTCCCCCAGCAGCAGCACCGGCAGTTCAGAGTCCGCCACCACGCCGATCTCGTGCAGAAGCTGCCCAATCGCCTCGCTCTCGCCGATGATCTCGCCATCGTCGCGCGGCGTATCACCTGCCGGCTCCACGGTACGTGCCAGGCGCAGCGCGCGGATCTCCCCCTCCAGCCGCGAAGTGCGGATGGACGCCTCGATCAGGGCCGTCAGTTGCCCCAGCTCCGCCTGGGCCGATGCCGTGAACGTGCCAACCTCCAGCGCATCGAGTGTCAGCACGCCCCACGGCTTGCCTTCGCTCTGCAGGCTGATACCCATGCAGTCATGCACGGGAAGCGGCTCGCCCACGTGTTCGTCGATCAGGCCGTCGTACGGATCGGGCAGCGCGCTGTCATGGTGAAAGCAGGTCACGCCGCGCCGGGCCAGGATCGCCGCCAGCCGTGGATGCAGCCCCACGGCGAAGCGGCGCCCGAGCGCGTCACGCACCAGGCCATCCACCGCCACCGGGCGCAGGTGGTCTTCCTCCAGCCGCAGCATCGCTACAGCGCCACATCGGAAATGTGACCGCAGACTGCCCACCAGCCGCTGCAGCCGCACGGCCTGAGGGAAGTCCGCGCAAAGGTCCGTGAGAATCAGTTCGCCGATCATGGTTAAAAATACCTGACAGGGTTCAACATACCGCAAATGGATACGGTGAATATTACCTTTTGTCGAGCTAATTGATTGAATCTTTGGCGTTTTTTATCAGGCACGGGAATCGCATAGTAGGGCCTGCATTTATCGAAATATCAAGACGGAGCGATACATCGTGGGCCCCTACAAGAAACTATGGTTCTTGCTGATCGCCGTGGTGGCGGTCACCTTTGCCCTGCTCGGCTATTACGGCAATGAGGTCTACCGGCAGGCACCTCCAATACCGGCCAAGGTCGTTACGGCCGATGGCGCCACACTCTTTACTGGCGACGACATCCTCGACGGACAGACCGCGTGGCAGTCAGTCGGCGGCATGCAACTTGGTTCGATCTGGGGGCACGGCGCCTACCAGGCGCCGGACTGGACGGCCGATTGGCTGCATCGCGAGCTGACTGCCTGGCTCGACCTTGCCGCCCATGATCAGTACGGCAAGGCCTTCGCGGCGCTCGACGCGCCCGCCCAGGCCGCCCTGCAGGCGCAACTCAAGGCCGAGTACCGCGGCGGCCAGACCGATCCGGCCAGCCACGTGCTGACGGTGTCGGCACGCCGTGCGAAGGCCATGGCGGCGACCGCCGACTACTATCAACGACTGTTCTCCGACGCGCCCGAACTGCACAAGAGCCGCGAAAGCTTTGCGATGAAGGAGAACACGCTGCCATCGGCCGAACGGCGCACCAAGCTGACGCAATTCTTCTTCTGGACCGCCTGGGCAGCGGCCACGGACCGCCCCGGCCACACCGCCACCTACACCAACAACTGGCCGCATGAACCGCTGATCGGCAACCATCCCACAGCGGAAAACATCGTCTGGTCGATCGCCAGCGTGGTGATCCTGCTGGCTGGCGTGGGCCTGCTGGTATGGGCCTGGGCTTTCCTGCGCGGCAAGGAAGAGGCGCTGCCGGCCGCGCCGGCGCGCGATCCGCTGACCACGTTCGCACTGACCCCGTCGCAACGCTCGCTCGGCAAGTACGTGTTCCTGGTCGTGGCGCTTTTCGCGTTCCAGGTGCTGATCGGCGGTTTCACCGCGCACTACACGGTGGAAGGCCAGAAGTTCTACGGGATCGATCTGTCGCAGTGGTTCCCGTACACGCTGACGCGCACCTGGCACATCCAGAGCGCGCTGTTCTGGATCGCCACGGGCTTCCTGGCCGCCGGCCTGTTCCTGGCGCCGCTGATCAACGGCGGCAAGGACCCGAAGTATCAGAAGCTCGGTGTCGACATCCTGTTCTGGGCGCTCGTCCTCGTAGTGGTGGGGTCCTTCACCGGCAACTACCTGGCGATCGCGCAGCTGATGCCGGCCAACCTGAACTTCTGGCTCGGCCATCAGGGTTATGAGTATGTGGATCTCGGCCGTCTCTGGCAGATCGGCAAGCTGGCCGGCATCGTGATCTGGCTTGTGCTGATGCTGCGTGGGATCGTGCCCGCGCTGCGCGCACGCGGTGGCGACAAGAACCTGCTCGCGCTGCTGACCTCGTCCGTGGTTGCCATCGGCCTGTTCTACGGCGCCGGGCTGTTCTATGGCGAGCGCACCAGCCTGTCGGTGATGGAATACTGGCGCTGGTGGGTCGTTCACCTGTGGGTGGAGGGCTTCTTCGAAGTGTTCGCCACCACCGCACTGGCATTCATCTTCTCGACGCTTGGCCTCGTATCGCGTCCGATGGCTACGACCGCCAGCCTTGCATCGGCCTCGCTGTTCATGCTCGGCGGCATTCCCGGCACGTTCCACCACCTGTACTTCGCCGGCACCACCACGCCGGTCATGGCCGTCGGCGCGAGCTTCAGCGCGCTGGAAGTTGTGCCGCTGATCGTGCTCGGCCACGAAGCCTGGGAAAACTGGCGCCTGAAGGAACGTGCGCCGTGGATGGCCAATCTGCGCTGGCCCCTGATGTTCTTCACTGCCGTGGCGTTCTGGAACATGCTGGGCGCAGGTGTGTTCGGCTTCATGATCAACCCGCCGATCACGCTGTATTTCGTGCAGGGTCTCAACACCACGGCCGTCCACGCGCATGCCGCACTGTTCGGGGTCTACGGCTTCCTGGCGCTGGGCTTCACGCTGCTGGTACTGCGCTACGTCCGGCCCGACTACTCACTGAGCCCGCGCCTGATGTCGATTGCATTCTGGGGACTCAACGGTGGTCTGGTGCTGATGATCTGCACCAGCCTGCTGCCGGTTGGCATCATCCAGTTCATCGCCAGTGCAGGTGAAGGCCTGTGGTACGCACGAAGCGAGGCCTTCATGCAACAGCCGATCCTGCAAACGCTACGTTGGGTGCGCACCTTCGGCGATGTGGTGTTCCTGGTCGGGGCGCTGACGTTCGCACTGCAGGTCGTGCTGGGACTGTTGGGGCGCGGCCCGGCCCGGGAAGTTCCGGCAGGCCAGCTCGCAAAGCAGTAATCGTGTAGTGGCCGGCTAGTCGCCGGTTAGTCGCGGGTCTGACGCCCTCGCCCACTTGTGGTGAGGGCGCTTTTCATTTCGGAGGACGGCGTGGTACACGGCGCGCGCTGCCGCTGGAGCCTGCTCAGCCAGTCGCGTCCGGGAGTGTCTGGGATGGTTCGGGAGATGTCTGGCGCGGAGAATCTGGTGAATCAGCAAGTGCGGTGATGGCACCCGTTGTCACCGATGAGTCGCACCCTCGCCCGCCAAACGGGAGAGGGCATTGCGATTCAAACCACGGCGTCGAGACTGGTGTTGCTAGCAGTGTCCTCCGGCGCCTCACCGGCATGCGGGAGGGCGGAGGGCGCCGAGGCTGCAGCGGTGGCGGTGGCGGTCGCGGTCGCGGTGGCAGCTACAGCCCCCACCAGGATGATGGAAGGGCTGGCAAAACCTGCGGCGGCGGCCTCGGCCAGAGTGCGCAGCGTGCCCGTCCAGCGGCGCTCCTCCGCGCAGCTCACCTGCATCACCACCGCAGCCGGCATGCCAGGACGCATGCCAGCCTGGAGCAGTGAATCACGAATCGCGGCAATGCGGCCCATGCCCATGTAGATGACCAGTGTCGTCCGGCTGCCGACCAGCGCGGCCCAATCGGGGTCGCCATCGTCGCGCGTGTGCGCAGTGACGAACGTCACCCCGTGGCAGTGCTGACGATGTGTCAGCGCAATGCCAAGCGCCTGCGCGGCCGCCACGCCACTGCTGATGCCGTTGACGATTTCCACTTCGATACCGTGCGCGCGCAGGAACTCGGCTTCCTCGCCGCCGCGACCGAACATCAACGGATCGCCGCCCTTGACGCGCGCCACGCATTTTCCGGCCTGCGCATGGGCAAGCGCCTGCGCGTCGATGCTCGCCTGGCTCACCGAGCAACGCCCGCCGCGCTTGCCAACTGAAATGATCTGCGTGCCGGGGCTCGCATAGCACTGCATGGCATCCGGCACGAGATCGTCGACAAGCCAGACATCGGCCTCGCCCAGCGCCCTGACTGCCTTCACGGTGGCCAGTTCCGGATCACCGGGCCCCACGCCCACCAACCAGACCTTTCCCGTCTTCTGCATTACCGTATCCTCAATGGCTCGTGCCGGACGAGCGCGTGGTCTTGTTGTACACGTTGTACTTGCCGATTGGCTTGTCCATCGGCAGCCGCTTGACCTCCTTCAGCGTCGCGGCGTCGTAGACGACGATCGCGCCATCGGCCTCCATCAGGCTCACCAGCGCGTAACGGCCGTCCCGCGTGAACTCCACGTGCGCGGCGGTTTTGCCCGGCGAGGGCGTGACGCTGCCCACGACGGCCAGCGTCTGCTTGTCGATGACCTGCAGCGTGTCGCGCTTCGGGCTCATCATCGCATCGGCCCACGCATAGGGCGTGGCCTCATGACTGCGCAGGAAGAAGCCGGGGCCGTTGGTCGGAATCGTTGCCACGGTCTTCCACGTTTGCATGTCGATCACGCTGATCGCGCCCTGCTTCAGGTTCGGCGACGCCATGACTTCACGGCCATCTCGCACCCAGGTGATGCCGCTGCCAAGGTGGGGCATGCCGGACAGCGCGAGGTCCGCCACCTTGCGGCCCGCGTCGAGGTCGATCACCTGACCCGCACCGCTGCGCGACGCGCCAAGAATGTGTCGATAAGGCTGATCGAAGAAGAAATCGTCGAGCACGTCGGTGAGTCCGATCACGCGTGGCTCGAGCGCCGACTTGCCGGCATACGGGATCTCCCATACCTCGGGGATGTCGCGCAACGCGGCAATGAACGCGCCCCGCGGCGCGGCATCGTAGACGGCGGAAACGCGGGAGGACTTGCCGTCCGCGCCCGTGACCGGATAGACGCGCTCGAGCGACAAGTCACCCGCGCGCAGCAGCACCAGTGTCTGCGGTAGTGTGTTGCCGACCATCACCCACTTGCCATCGTCACTGACCGCGAGATTGCGTGTATTGAGACCAGCCCGGATTTCGGCCACGAGCTTCAGGTTCCACAGGTCGTACTTGCTGACCCAGCCGTCGCGGCTCGCCATGAATACATAGCGCCCGTCCTGGCTGAATTTTGGCCCCCCGTGCAGCGCGAAGCGGCTTTGGAAACGATGAATTGGTTCGAGCTTGTCGCCGTCAAGCACGCTGACATGGTGGGTCCCGGTCTCGACAACCAAAAACAGATTGGAGGGGTCGGCACTGAACACCGGGCGATCGGGCAGCGTGCCAGGCGCGTGGTAGATGATGCGCGACGCGCGAATATCCGCCTGTTCCCAGCGCGGCGTTGCGGCTGGCGCGGTGCGCAGCCAGCCGGCCAGTTGCTCCAGCGTGGCATCGCCGAGTTCATTGGCAAAACCTTGCATCTGGGTGGCGGGGCGGCCATTGCGCAACACGTCGAGCATTGCATCGGGCCGCAACCGCTCCAGGCTCTCCGGCAGCAGTGCCGGACCCATGCCGCCGAAGCGGTCTGCACCGTGGCATGCCGCACAATGGCTGCGATAGACGCTGGAGGGATCGATTTTCGTCTCCGCACTGGCGACGAATGAAACGAACATGCACGCCCAAAGGATCATGTGCTTCATGCGATTGCCTCCGTATTTGGCTGTGCAGGCGGCGGTGCAGGCGGCTGCGCACCAATCTCCGCGTCGGAGAGATAGCAGCCCGGGTCCTCGGCCCACGCGTTGCCGCTGACGGCATAAGCCCGCGCGCGCGTGTTGCCATTGCAGATATCGCGATGCAGACACCCGGCGCATCGTCCCTGAAGGGGCCTGGGGCTGGCGGCAAGGCCACGCATCAGCGGATGGCTGCGATCGGCCCAGATCTCGCTGAACGCACGCTCGCGCACATTGCCGAGCGACACCTGCCACCACATCGTGTCCGGATGGACGTTGCCAAGGTTGTCGATATTGGCCACGCCCACGCCGGTGGCATTGCCGCCCCAGTTGGCCAGCCGCTCGCGCATGTCGCCAAGCCGCTCCGGCCGGTGCCGCGCAAGCCAGTACAACAGGTACACGCCGTCGGCATCGTTGTTGCCGGTGACAAAGTCACCCGCACGGCCCTGCTGCGCGCGCGCCCAGACATGGTCGAACAGCCATTCGACCGCGGCCCGCGTGCCCGCATGGCGCGCATCGTCATCGCGGTGACTGCGGCCACGGCCGGCATAGTTGAAGTGGGACAGATAGAACTTGTCGATGCCCTCGGCCTCGGTCAGCGCTACCACGGCCGGCAGTTCGGCTGCATTGGCTTCGGTGAGCGTCATGCGCACGCCTACGCGCAGGCCGGCATCGCGTGCGGTTCGCAACCCGGCGATCGCCTGCGCAAATGCGCCATTGGCGCGGCGGAAGCGGTCATGCGTGGCCTCGATGCCATCCAGGCTGACGCCGACATAGTCGAATCCGGCCGCCGCAAGCCGCGCGGCGTGCGCCGCATCGAGCAATGTGCCGTTCGAGGACAGTGAAAGATGGAAGCCCAGCGAGCGTGCACGCGCCGCGATCTCGTAAAGATCGGGCCGTAGCAGCGGTTCGCCGCCGGACAGGATCAGCGCCGGCACATGGGCTGCCTTGAGTTGGTCGAGCACGGCCATGGCCTCGCCGGTCGACAGCTCACCCTTGAAGTCCGTGTCTGCCGATGTCGAATAACAGTGTTTGCAGTTGAGGTTGCAGCGCCGTACGAGGTTCCAGATCACCACGGGGCCGCGCGCACGGCGCGACGGGGGGACAGGCCCCCCGTCGCGCAGCGCCTCCATGAAGCGGGAGAGTCGGAACATGGGCTAGAGGGTCAGAGACTGAGTACCCACTTGGCCAGCGTGTTTGCATCCGCTTCGCTGACCTGATTTGCCGGCATCGGGATCGGCCCCCACTTGCCGCTACTGCCCTTCAGGATGCTCTGGGACAATTGTGCCGGTGCTGCCTTGTCGCCCTTGTACTTTGCGGCGATGTCCTTGTAGGCGGGGCCCACCAGCTTCTTGTCGATACTGTGGCACGCCATGCAGTTCTTGCTGGTGGCAAGTTCCTGGCTGGCGTGAGCGGCAACCGGCAGTGCCGCGACAAGCGCGACCGCTGCGATGAGTCTTGACGGGTGCATGCGGTTTCTCCTTCTTCCTGATTAGTACACGTCGTGCTGCGTGTTGTGTGCGTTGAACTTGCCCGTGGGCGTAATCAGGCGCGGGTCCTTGATCACGGTCTTGAGCTTGCGGGTCTTGTCGTCGACCACGACCAGCGCCGACTCACCATCCTTGGTGCCCCAGACGGAGAACCACACCTCGTCACCGGCCTGGTTGTACTCGGCCTGCACCACACGCTTCGCGCCTTCGCCCTTCAGGTTGGCCCACTGGGCGATCGGCAGCACTTCGTAGCCATCCGCGAGCCGCTGCGTATTGAATACGGCCACGCTCTGGTTCAGCTTCGCGTCAGGGTTGAGCGGCGTGTCGACCCACAGGTTGTGAGACTTCGGGTTGGTCTTGATGAAGAGCGAACCGCCACCCTGGCCCTTGAGCGTCTCCACCACCTTCCACGCCTGCGCCTTGTGACCGACAGGATCGGTACCGATCAGGCTGATGGTTTCATCGCCGAGATGGCTGGTGGCCCAGACCGGGCCGAACTTCGGATGCACGAAGTTGGCGCCGCGCCCCGGGTGCGGTGTCTTGCCGACATCGACCAGTGCGGCCAGCTTGTCCAGCTTCGTATCGACCACGGCGATCTTGTTCGACGCATTGGCCGCAACCAGGAAGTAGCGTCCGGTGGAATCAAACCCGCCATCGTGCAGGAACTTCGCCGAATCGATCGTGGTGGTCTTGAGATTGGTCAGATCCGAGTAATCGACCATCAGGATCTTGCCGGTTTCCTTGGCGTTGATGACGAACTCGGGGCGGAACTGGCTGGCCACGATCGATGCGACGCGCGGCTCGGGGTGATACTCGTTGTCGACGGTCATGCCGCGCGTGGACACCACCTTGAGCGGCTTGAGCGTGTCGCCCTCCATGATCACGTACTGCGGCGGCCAGTACGAGCCGGCTACTGCGTACTTGTCCTCGTAGCCCTTGTACTTCGAGGTTTCCACCGAGCGCGCCTCCAGGCCAACCTTCACCTCGGCAACGTTGTCCGGCTTGGGCAACCACAGGTCGATCAGGTTGATGCGTGCGTCACGACCGATCACATACAGATAGCGGCCGGATGCCGACATGCGCGAGATATGCACCGCGTAGCCGGTCTTGACAATATTGATGATCTGTTTGGAATCGCCGTCGATCAGCGCCACCTCGCCGGAATCGCGCAGCGTCACCGAGAACAGGTTCTGGAGGTTGTAGTTGTTCATCTTGCGCGTCGGCCGCTTGGCCACGGGCATGATGTCCTTGCGCGACTTCTCGATATCGGCCAGGGAAAACTCGGGCGGTGTCGGAGGGTCGAGCTGGATGTAGCGCGCCATCAGGTCGACTTCGGCGTCCGAGAGATCTCCCGACGTCCCCCAGTTGGGCATGCCCGCCGGGCTGCCGTACTTGATGAACGTCTTCAGATACTCGGTGCCGCGCGCCTGCGTGATGTCGGGCGTCAGCGGCTTGCCCGTGGCGCCCTTGCGCAGCACGCCGTGGCAGCCGGCGCAACGTTCGAAGTAGATCTGGCGAGCGTGGTCGAACTCTTCAGAGGTCAGCTTCGGCACGGGATTCTGCGTCGGCGCAGACTCCGCGTTGCCGTGGGCACTCCAGAAAAAAAGCGGCATGACCGCGAGTGCGGGGAACATCCATGATTTCGCTTTCATGATTTTTCATTAGCGAGTGGGGAATGCTGTGCGGCGCGCCGCGCATGAAGCGCGGC
>JAFAJB010000190.1 GCA_019236395.1 Cupriavidus sp. | reverse complement strand
AATCACCGTGCAGCCCGCTTGCCACACACAGAACATTACGGCTCCGCACATCCACCTGCGTGTCATGGCCACTCCTTCGCATTCCACATGCCTGCATGAAAAAAGGGCGACGCGCCACCCTGCCGGAGACGCATCGCCCGAAGTTGCTGCCGGATCAGGATCGGCAGCAAGTCAAGCACCTACTTGAGTTGCCGTTGGGCTGCCGCTGGGCCGCCGTTCAGACCGGTCCCAGATCGAGCCAGACCTTGGCGTCGCCCGCATCGTGCGTGCTCGTGTAGGTCGGATCGCCCGGCTCCTGGTCCGGACCCGCCCACCACTTGGCTTCGTACGAGTGCAGTCCCTTGCCCTGGTAGTTGTTGGTCACGATGGAACCAGTCTCGTACGACTCCGGGCGCCACGTGCCGCTGGTATCGGTGCTGCCGCCAGCCATGACCTGCAGTTGCACCGTCGCAGTGGCCTGATCGCCGGTGCCGGCGCTGCCCTTGACGGTGACACTCACCTGGATGATGGTGTCGCGATCCACCAGCGGCGCGTTGCCCGCCACCGAGATCGTGTCAGCACCATCGAACGACAGCCCAGGCGCCGACCACGAATAGAGCAGCGGTGCAGGTCCGGTGGAATCAGCCGCAGAGAGCTGGATCGGCGCGCCGCTTTCGACTTGCGTGCGGCCCGAGATCTTCGCGACGACCTTGCCAGCCGGCTGGTCGGCCGGCATGACTGACAGGAAGATCGCGCTCTGATCGGTCTCCGTGCCATCGTCCACGGTCAGCTTCACCCAGTAGTCGGTCTGCTTGGTCACCGACGGAGCGCTGAACTCCACCAGTTCGTCCTTGCTGCCGTTGAACGGCAACTCGGGCGCATCCCACAGGTAGGTCAGCGGGTTGCCATCCGGATCGAACGATGCGTCGGCCGATAGCGCCATCGGCGTGCCCGATTCCAGCAGTACCGTGATACGCGAGGTCGGCGGCAGCTCGGTTTTGGCCTTCACCTTGATCGTCTGCGTGGCCGAGCTCATGCGGTTCTTGTCGTCAGTGACAGTCAGCGTGACGATGTACGAACGCGCGGTCGTAGGCAGCGCCCCCTCCACCACGGGCGAGGTCTTGCCATCGAGGAACGTCAGGCCCGGCGCGCTCCACGAGTAGGTGAGGTTCGTGCCCACCGAGCGCAGCGCCGAGAACGAGACCGAATCACCTACGAACGCCTCGGTGGGGCCTTCGATCACCGCTACCGGGTTGCCAGTGCTGGTGCCGTCGACATTGATGCCCGAGAAGTAGAACGGTGCCATGTCCACCACGGTGTTCGTGGCAGTGGCGCCAAGCCCTTCACGCGCGGCGTTGAGCAGCACGCCGTTGTCCATGTCGATGGTCCACGTGAACAGACCGCCCAGGTTCTTCTCCAGCACGTAGTCGCCCTTTGCCTTCACGGAGCGCGGCGTATCGATCGACAGGAACAGCCCGGATTCGGGGTTGTACAGGTAGTCGGCATCGGCCACCTCGTCGGTGTAGACGTTGAAGCCGTTGATGCCAGACTGCGCTTCGAGATCCAGGTAGTTGTACAGGATGTCGAAGAACTCCGAGGCGCCCGACTCGTACGAACCCGTGGTGGTGCCACTGCCACGGTTGTAGGAGCCCTTCAGCGGCGACCAGCTTTCGACCACGGCGTCGCGCGCGCTGCGGCTGTAAGCGGCATAGCCCACAAAGATGTTCCTCGACGGCACACCCTGGCTGAGCAGGTAGTTGATGGACTTGTCGATGCTGAAGTCGCTGTCTTCGTAGTCGTACAGGTTCGTGTGGTGCGCCAGGCGCGGTGCCCACGGCGTGCCGAAGAAGTCGTAGGTCATCAGGTTGATGCCCTCGACACCGGCGGCAAGCATGCCGGGGATGTCCGCCACCAGCATCGTCTCCATCGCGGCGCCGGCCGCAATGCTGACGCGCACGTTCGGCAGGCGCTGCTTGATGCCGCGTACCAGGGCCTGGAAGTTCTTTGCATCATCGGGACCGTGCGGGTTGCCGGCGCCGGGCATGCCGGGATACTCCCAGTCCAGATCCACTTCCGTGAACATGGGGAAACGATCGAAGATGTAGGCGATGCTCTCGATCAGCGTCTGGCGCTTGGTCGCATCCGCGGTGACGGCATGAAACGCGCCGCTCATGGTCCAGCCGCCCAGGCTGAACGACAGCTTCAGTTTCGGGTTTTGCTGCTTGAGCTTGGCCAGACCGCCCAGAATGCCCTGCGCCTTGCTCTGGTCGAACAGCTCGCGGTAGTCGTTGCTGACCCAGCCGCTGAAGCCGCAGTTGCGATACGACGCCACATCGCCCCACGGATCGGTAAAGGTGGCCTCATGAGGCTTCTTGCCGAAGTCCACGGCAGCCTGGTCGATCGTATATTGCTTCTCGCCCTGGTCGCCCACAATGCCGGCGAAGCCGACGATCAGCCGGTCATATGCGGCGGCCTTCAGCAGCATCAGATCGGTGCCGCGGCCAGCGGAGGCATTGTTGAAGTTGCCATCCAGGCGCCCGTCGTACTGCGACCAGTCGGTGTAGTAGCCGAACACCTCTGTCTTGTTCTTCGTGGCGCCATAGGTGTTGTAGACGCGTTTGCACACACGCGTCGACGTATAGGAGTACTTCTCCGTCTCCTTCGACGGGTCGAACTGGTTCTGCTGGTAAGTGCGCTCCGAGGCGCCTTTCGATTCAGGAATGTTCGGATCGCCAGGATCGCCGTCGTAGACGAGCTTGCTGTTTGCGCGCCCGCTGCCCAGGTTGCCGCGTCGCGCCGCAAAGCGGCTCTTGGGCGTCTTCGGCAAGTCCTTCTCCGAAGGATCACCGTTACGGAAAACCTTGGACTTCACACCCGCGCGAGCCTGGGTGCTCTGGCCAGGTGCCTGGCTATTGCTGTTGCATGATTTGGTCATGACGTCTTTCCTTGCAGATTGGATTGGCGTCACCGGCCTTGCGACGGGTTCTGGCTCCACGCAATTTGGCTACCGGCGACGGAATACATCTTTCTCCGTCCGCAATTGCCATGACATGGAATCGAAATGGAATATCAGCGGTGATATCCATTCCATTACCCAATATCCCCGAAACTCGCGTGGCAATGGAATTCCAGATCATCGATGGGAGCACAACCCATCGTTCCGGCGGCATCTGGATTGATCCATGTTGTCCGATGGACAACGTGGATTTCCGAGAATCCATCCTTTTGCATTTCTGGCGAAAATGCCATGAATCTACCCGAATGGGTTATGATGCACGTGCCTTCCCGGTCACGATTGAGTTTAATTGCGTCACATCTTGATGTTCTAACAAACAATCAAAGACCGCCGGGATTTTCATGCTGATCGAGAAGATGAAAGCAATCTGGCGACGATTGTTTCCATAGGCCAGTGCATTGCCACGTGGACCACAGCTGTTTCTCCCCCGAGCGGGTCACGTCTGCAAAGAAATATTTTCCATGGGAGCTATCTCACTACGCCGATACGCTTGTCTCCGCAAATTGCTGACGACATGGGGTAATGCCAAATGATCCGGAATAGCGATACGGTATTTTTCGATTGGGACTCGGACCGAGTTTTGCGCGGCGGCGTGGAGGCGAAAATAACGGGGCAGCAGAAGAAACTACTGCGCCTGCTGGTGGAAGGAAATGCCCCCGTCAAACCCAAGGATTATCTGCTCAAGGGCGTATGGGGAAAACGCGCGGCGCTGGTCGACGAGCTATATCTGGTGCAGCTTGTCTATCGTTTGCGCAAGGCGCTGAGCCCCGTGAATCTCGACGGCCATATTGTGACCGTACCGCGACAGGGTTATCGATTCATCCCTGTGCCATACAGCACCACCGTATCCCCGGCTCAGGACCTGTCAGTGTCGGCCGAGTCAGGGCTGGAGCAGGCTCGCGGCCTGGCCCACGTGCTGGCACGTCTCGGGCTGCCGATAGCGACAGCGACCGGATCGACCATGCAGACCGTTACCGACGCCGGTGACATGATGCAAATCGACCAGTCGCAGGGGCTGGTGTCGTGCAATGGCATCGTCGCCAAACTCACGCGCTTCGAGTTGCGGCTGTTGAACGTACTGAAGAACCATGACGATGCCGTCATGTCCCGCCAGCAGATCATCGTCGCTGTGTGGGGACCGAATGCGATGGTCGACGAGAACTGCCTGACCCAGCTGGTCTCGCGGCTGCGGCGCGCGCTGCATCCACTTGGGCTCGACAACTGCGTCTCGGCCGTGCCCAAGATCGGCTACCGATTTCGACAGCAGACGGGCTTCAGTGCGTGCGCGTTCTAGGCCATGAGGGGGGCCTTATCAGCCCCCGGGACCAGCCTGCCCTACTCCGCCTTCGCCCCCGACTCCTTGACGACCTTGGCCCATTTGGCAATTTCGCCGCGCTGATAGTCTGCAAGCTTCTCCGGCGTACCCAGAATCGGGTCCAGGCCCAGCGTCTTGAGCTTCGCCTGGACGTCCGGCAACGTGAAGATCCGGTTCATTTCGGCGTTGAGCCTGGTCACGACTTCCTTCGGCGTGTTGGCCGGCGCGAAGACAGCGAACCAGGAGGTGGCCTCGTAGCCGGGCAGTCCCTGCTCGGCAATCGTCGGGATGTCCGGTGCGGAGCCTGAGCGTTGCGCGCTCGTCACGCCGAGTGCGCGAAGCTTGCCCTCCTTCACCACCGGCAACGCGGACGGCAGGTTATCGAACATCATCGTGATGTGCCCGCCAAGCAGATCCGGAATCGCCATGGCCCGGCCCTTGTAGGGGACATGCGTGATTTTCGTCCCCGCCATCGTATTGAACAGTTCGCCAGCCACGTGTAGTGACGTGCCGATGCCCGGCGTGCCGAACGTCAACTGGCCGGGCTTGGCCTTGGCCAGCGCGATCAGCTCCTGCACGTTCTTCGCGGACACGGAAGGATGCACGACGAGCACGTTCGGCGTCGACGCCAGCAGGATCACCGGCGTGAAATCCTTGACCATGTCGTAGGGCATCTTGCTGTAGAGCGCACCGTTGATCGAATGCGTGCCGACAGTGCCCAGCGCCAACGTGTAGCCGTCAGGCGCTGCACGGGCTACCGCCTCCCCGCCGATATTGCCGCCCGCGCCGGGCTTGTTGTCGACAATCACCGGCTGGCCCCACGAGATCTTCTCGGAGAAGATCCGTGCGAGGATGTCCGGTGCGCCGCCACTGGGAAAGCCGACGACCATGCGGATCGGCTTGGACGGGTAGGCATCGGTGGCTTGCGCCACGGGCACGACCGCCAGCGAAGCCGCGGCAGCGAACATCGCCACGGCCTGGCGGCGCGAGAACTTTCGAACACGCATGGATCTGTCTCCTGATTTTCCGGGCTTTGCGCCTCTGGATACGGGTATGCAGCGGGTTAGACGACGATATTGCCGAACTCCTTCGTGACCTGGTCCTGCAGCCGGCGCATGCCGCGCAGCCAGCGGTCGTAGTCCTGCCCCTTGCGCTGGTAGTACTCCAGCACCTCCGGGTGCGGCAGGATCAGGAAGCTCTCGCGGGCCACGCCCTCCAGCGTTTTTTCGGCAACGTGCTCGGCCGTGACCGAGCCTGCCTGCAGGAAGCCCTTGCGCTCGCCGGTCTCGCCGAAAAGCATCTTCGTCTGCACGCCCTGCGGGCAGATGCAGCTCACCTTGATCCCGCGATCCCCATAGGTGATCGACAGCCACTCGGCAAAGCCGATGGCCGCGTGCTTGGTCACCGCATAGGGCGCCGAGCCGATCTGCGAGAGCAGCCCGGCCGCCGAGACCGTGTTGACGAAGTAGCCCTCGCCGCGTTCGAGCATCTGCGGCAGCACGGCATTGGCCGCATGGACATGGGCCATGACGTTGATGCCCCAGATGCGCTGCCATTCGTCGGCCGTGGCATCGAGCCCACGCCGCAGGATGATGCCCGCGTTGGAGCAGAACACGTCCACCTGACCGAAGCGCTGCGTGGCCTCATCCACCAGCCTTTGCACGGCATCGGCATCCGCCACGTCCACACGTTGTGCAAAGACCTTGCAGTCAGGTGCGGCGGCCACCGCTTCGGCTGCGACCTGCGCGGCGCCGGCCTCATCGATATCGGCCACCGCCACACCACGCGCCCCGGCACGGGCGAAGGCCAGCACCAGCGCACGGCCGATGCCGGTGCCACCGCCAGTCACGATCACTGTCTTGTTGCGAACTTCCATGCTTGCCTCCTGAGTTCAATGCTGGATTCAATGAGAAAGGGGTCAGGCCGCTCGCCAGAGTCTGGTCGCGAGCGTATCCGCCAGCTCGCGAATGCGTGGCCCGAGATTGCCTTCAAGAATTTCAGGCGATAGCCGTGTGGATGCGCCACCGATGTTGAGCGACAGGACTTCAGAGCCGTCGGCCAGCCGAACCGGCGCCGCGGCGCCGCTCACCGAGCGGTCCCATTCGGCGTGAGCCACGCAGAAGCCACGCCGCGCATGCTCGCGCAACGCGCGGTCCAGCTTGTTGCGCAGCGCGGGCCAGCGCGTGGCATGGTGGCGTTCAAGCTCGCCCAACACCGCGGCCCGACGCTCGACCGCAAGGCCCGCCAGCCACGCCTTGCCGATTGCTGAAGTCGCCATCGGCAGACGTGATCCCTGCGTAAGCCGCATCACCAGCGCGCCGCGCGGCTGGCACACCTCCAGGTACACCATGTCGTGGCGATCGGGTGCTGCCAGTGCCACGGTGCATCCCGTGGCAAACGCGAGCGACTGCATCAGCGGTTGCGCGATATCGCGGACGCCCGCGCCGGTCAGGTAGCGCTGCCCCGGCAGCATCGCCGCCTGGCCAATGCGGTACTTCTCCTGGGCTTCGACGTAGACGAGATAGCCGAGGCTGGCCAGCGTGTACGTCAGTCGCGACACAGTGGGCCGGGGAATGCCCGTACGGCGCGACAACTCCGCGTTGCCAAGGAAATCGTCGTCGGGTCCGAATGCGCGCAGCAGTTCCACGCCGCGCGCCAGCGCTGTCACGAAGTTCCGGTCCCCGTCATCGACGGGATACGCGGCATCGGTCGATACCAGGGCGGTGTCGGCGGGCGGCGGAATCGAGGTCGTGCGCTTCATGCTCGCTTCATATCAGTTTCCGGGCCGGATCGGCCCGCGCTATGTAGGGAAAGCATGTCGGTCATACGCGCGGTAAATATGGGCCGAACGCATCCGAATGCCGCCACTTGCACGCTGAAATCAGGGATAACACGGACGCAGGAGCACGCTGGTGCCACTGTCCGCGCACCTATATTTCGCACAGCGGAATACTACGTCCGATTGCTTGACGCTGCTTGAAACGCTATGCAAAGTCGCCGAAAACGAACGACCGTGCGAGAACGACACGGCGTCACCAGACAGCACGGGTGCCGTCACGGCACACCGGCGCAAGGAGACAGCGCATGGCATTGTTTTTCCAGCAATTCCTTAATGGCCTGACACTGGGCGGCGTCTACAGCCTGGTCGCACTCGGGCTGACCCTGGTCTACGGCATCCTGCACGTGCCCAACTTCGCGCACGGCGCGTTCTACATGGCGGGCGCGTATGTCTCGTACTACGCCATGACCACGCTGGGCATGAACTACTGGCTGGCCATGCTAGGCGCGGCCGTCGTGGTGGCGGTGCTGTCGATGCTGGCCGACCGGCTGGTATTCCACCCGCTGCGCAACGCCCCCGAGATTCACGACATGATCGCCGCCATCGGCATCATGCTGTTTCTGGAAGCGGGCGCGCAGGCACTCTGGGGCGCCGACTTCCAGCGCATGCCTACGCCGTACGGCCAGATGGTCGATCTCTTCGGGCTGACCGCGCCGATGCAGCGGCTGCTGATCATCGCCGCGGCGTTCGGCCTGATGGTGCTGCTGCACCTGTTCCTGACGCGCACGGTAACGGGCTCCACGATCGTTGCCATGGCACAGAACCGCGAAGGCGCCGCGCTGGTCGGCATCGACGCCACGCGCGTCACGCTGCTCGTCTTCGCGATCTCCGGCGCGCTGGCCGCGATCGCCGCCACGCTGTACGCGCCGATCAACCTCGTCTACCCGAGCATGGGCAACCTGGTCATCACCAAGGCGTTCGTGATCATCATCCTCGGCGGCATGGGCAGCATTCCCGGCGCCATCGTCGGTGGCCTGATCATCGGCATGGCCGAGAGCTTCGGCGGCTTCTACATCTCGACCGATTACAAGGACATCATCGCCTTCCTGCTGCTCGTGATCATCCTGTCGGTGCGTCCGCAGGGCCTGTTCGCCGGCAAGGCCGCATAACGCCGACCACGGAAAACAGGAGACCATCATGCAAGCATTGCAAGGAAAGATCGGCTGGACGCTGCTGCTCGCCGCCGCGATTGCGTTCCCGCTGGCCGTACCCAACAGCTACTTCCTGACGGTGATGACGCTCGCGTTCATCACGGCCATCGCCACACTCGGGCTGAACCTGCTGACCGGCTATACCGGCCAGCTCAATCTCGCACACGGCGGCTTCATGGCCATCGGCGCCTATACGCTGGGCATTCTGACCGTCGATCATCAGATGCCATTCTGGATCGCCTTCGTATTGTCCGGTGTGATCTGCATGCTGATCGGCTATGTGGTCGGCGCGGTGTCGCTGCGCCTGAAGGGCCACTACTTTTCGATCTTCACGATGTGCGTGGGCTACATCATCTACCTGCTGATCGAGAAGTGGGAAAGCCTGACGCACGGCACGGTAGGACTGATCGGCATTCCGGTGCCGGCTTCGATAGGCCCGCTCGCATTCGACAGCGTGCAGGCGCAGTACTACCTCGTGCTGTGCTTCCTGGCCGTGGGTACCTTCATCATGCATCGCATCGTCAGCTCGCTGCTGGGCCGCGGCTTCATGGCCGTGCGCAATAGCGACGCGCTGGCCGAGGCGCTCGGCATCAACCTGATGCGCACCAAGGTACTGTCGTTCGTGCTCTCGGTCGGTTATGCGGGATTCGCCGGCGCACTCTATGCCGGCCAGGTACGCTTCCTGGGCCCGGACATCGCACGCACGGACGCCACCTTCGACATGGTCATGTCGATGCTCGTGGGTGGCACGGGCACGCTGCTCGGGCCACTGCTCGGATCGCTGCTGGTGCCCTGGGTCACGCAGACGCTGCAGTTCCTGCAGGACTATCGCATGCTCGTGTTTGGCCCGGTGCTGATCCTGCTGATCATCTTCGTTCCGGATGGCATCGTCGGTTCGTACCTGAAGCGGCAGGCCCGCCGCGCTGCCGCCGCGCGTCGTGGCCAGCTTGCCGCCACGCGCCCGGTGCAGCCCGCGCCCGTCCCGACCACCCGCCCCGGAGCCGAGAATGCTTGATATCCGTAACCTGACCAAGAAATTCGGCGGCCTGACCGCGGTGCACGATGTATCCGTGAAGTTCGAGGCTGGCCATATCAACGCGATCATCGGCCCCAACGGCGCCGGAAAGACCACGTTCTTCAACCTGATTGCGGGCACGCACGCACCGAGTTCTGGCCAGATCCTGTTCAAGGGCCGGGACGTGGCGGGCCTGCGCGCGGACCA
>JAFAJB010000170.1 GCA_019236395.1 Cupriavidus sp. | reverse complement strand
CCGGGCGTCAGGATGCGCATGAAGCCCGCCAGCACAACGAGGTCGGGCTGATGGGCGTCGATGGCATCGCGCATCGCCGCATCGAAACTCTCACGACTGGAAAACTGCTTGTGGTCCACCACACCGGTGGCAATGCCGTGGCTGGCGGCGAACTGCAGGCCCGAGGCATCCGGCCGGTTCGACAAAACCGCTGCCACGCGCGCCGGCCAACCCTCGGCGGCGCAGGCCCGGACGATCGCTTCCATGTTGGATCCGCGCCCGGAAATCAATATGACAATGTTTTTCATCGCCGCGATTCTACCAAGCTGTGGTGCAAACACTTGCAAAGCGTGCGCATTAGGTACTTAATTACCGCCAAACGCACATGGGGCAACAAGAACAGGCGCGATCACCAGTCCCAATACCCCTGTGTGATGGATTGTGACGCGCAACCCGCTCTGATAGAGTGGGCCCTACGCCCACGCGCCGCCATACCAGAAGACGGTGACAACAAGGGCGAAACGGGAACTTAGACGGGAATACGCATGTTGAACGCTGCACCGACTTTGTTGGTGGTCGATGATCATCCTATGGCGCTTTCGGGCACTACCGCCTTCCTGGCGGAAGTGATGCCCGATGTCGCCGTCCATGCTGCTGGCAGTGCCAAGGAAGCGCTCCACTCCCTGAACCAGGGGCTACGGCCCGATATCGTGCTGCTCGATATCTGGTTGAACGACGGCACCGGCTTCGATGCCATGCAGGCGTTCAAGACCGTGATCCCGGGCGCGCGCTTCATCTTCATGTCGGCCGAAGCTACGCCGGAAATCGTCGGCCGCGCCCGCGCGCTTTCGGCCTGCGGTTTCGTTGGCAAGCACCTCGACGCCAATGCCTTCACGGCAGCCGTGCGCAAGGTCCTGGCGGGTGACACCAGCTTTCCCTCGGACGAAGCGCTGTCCGGCCGCTCGCAATCGTTCGGTCCCGCGCACGGCATCCCTGTGACGCCCGCCGAGCTGGGCCTCACGCCACGGCAGGGCTCGGTGCTCGCACTCGTGCTCGAAGGGCTGCCGAACAAGGTCATTGCACGCAAGCTGGGGCTGACCGAGAACACCGTCAAGGAACACGTATCGGCCATCCTGCAACGGCTCGGCGTGCGTACCCGCATGCAGGTCATGTCGCGCATGGAACGGTTCCGCCTGCGTCAGTGAATACCGCGCCGCTCAAATGACAACGCCGCCCACGGGCGGCGTTGTCATTTTCTATACCGTCTGTAGCCAACGGCGCAGCAGCATGCGCAGATTGGCCGGGTCCACCGGCTTGGAGAGCACGAAGTAGCCCGCCTCCTCGGCGGCCTGCAATGCCGCCGATTTCAGGTCCCCCGTCAGCAGCGCACTGCGCGCCTGGGGCTGAGTGGTCTGCCATCGCTCGAGCAGGTCGAGTCCATTCTCGTTGCCGGGCAGGCGCAGGTCGCAGAAGATGATGTCCGGCTTCAAACCCTTGGCAAACAGGCGGTCCGCCTCCTCTCCGTGCGCGGCGCACGCTACGCGAATGCCCCATGCCTCCATCAGGGCGATCCACGCCTTGCGGATCTGGCTGTCGTCATCGACCACCAGCACGGTGCCACGCAGACGATCCTGCCGCGCTTCCTCGGCCTGGGCATTGGCGCGCATCGCACGCACAGTGGCCACGGTTTCGGCGGGCACCGGCGCCAGTGCGAACCAGAACACCGAGCCCTTGCCCGGCACCGAGCGCACGCCGTACGTCCCGCGCATCAGACGGACACATTCCCGGAAGATCGCAAGCCCCAGCCCAAGCCCCTGCGACGGATCGCGCTGCGGGTTATGGACCTGGTAGTACGGCGAGAAGATCTCCGGCAGATGCTCCGGCGTAATGCCCGCGCCAGTATCCCAAACCTCCAGCCGCACATGCTTGCGACGCTGCCGCGCGGTCACCAGGATGCCGCCACGCTTCGTGTATC
This sequence comes from Cupriavidus sp., assembly GCA_019236395.1. Lineage (GTDB taxonomy): Bacteria > Pseudomonadota > Gammaproteobacteria > Burkholderiales > Burkholderiaceae > Cupriavidus. The sequence goes on along the minus strand of JAFAJB010000170.1, from coordinate 8,782 downwards.
GCAGCGCGTTCTGTACGAGGTTGAACAGCGCGCGCCGCAACAGCACGGGTTCCGCCATGGCGAAAAGCTCGTCGGGCACACGCGGGGTCAGCGTCAGATTGCTCTCGCGCGCATCGGCGGCAAACTGGCTCATCACATCGTGGATCAGCGCGTTGAGCTCGCACGGTTCCAGCGTCGGCAGGACCTTGCGGCCCTCGAGCTTGGACAGGTCGAGCAGCGAGCGGAACAGCAGGTCGATGGTCTGCGTGCCGGCCGCCACCTGCTCGACCAACGGGTGGAGGGAGCTTGATTGGTTGCGCGCACGCAACGCTTCAACCAGCATCACGAGCGCGTGAACCGGCTGGCGCAGATCGTGACTCGCAGCGGCCAGGAAGCGCGATTTCTCCTCGCTGGCGTGAAGTGCACGTTCCTTCTCTTCCTGGAACTGCTTGGCCAGCCGTCGGCTTTCCGATTCAAGCTGGATGGCTCGCACCAGCGTGTGCTGAAGGTTCAGCGAGTGCCGTGCAAGCATCAGCGCATAGATCGCCAGCAGCATCTGCACATACGTGCCATGACCGGGGAAGGCGAAACTGGCCAGCAGGACGTTGGGGACCAGGATCGGCACCCCGGCAAAGACGAGGTTCGACGGGATTGGCGACTGCGACGTGGCACCGCCGGCCAGCACGCCGAGTGTCAGCAGGTACAGCACGCTCGAGAACACCACCGACGAGCTATAGAGATGGAGCAGCGCCGAGCTGCCCCACGTCAGCCCGGTCAGGAACGCGATCGCCCGCATGTTGTTCCACCACTTGCGCGTGTGCGCCGAGCGGCTCAATTTGCCGATATCGCGCTGGAACCCGAGGTAGAACCAGATGCCGCCGATGGTCAGGAGCAGCATGATGGCGCACCAGATCAGCAGCGCCAAATGGTTCGCCTCGCTCCAGAATGTGTAGGCGGTCAGCGCTGGCAGCAGGGCCGAGGACGCAATACCCGTGGGCGAGACGCGATGGACCGTGGCCAGCAGCTTGGCTCGTGTCTCGGTGTCCAGTTGTGGCCCCGGCGGGGGCAGGATCTTGTTAAGCAGCGCGTTCAAGTGTGGCCCTGGCATGTAAGGCGACGTTCAGCGGCTGCAAGGCTGCGCCGGTTGGCCGGCGGCCATGCATCAATCGCGCGGTTGTATCGTAAGTCGGCCATATCATGCCGATTTTTGCGGCGCTGCGCCATGGCGCAGCGTCCCAATAGTGCACAAATTTGCCAAAAGCGCTACGTTTGTGGATAGCGTGCACACCGGGGCGAGGCGGGCCTGCCGCCAAATTGGGCACCCGGCAGGCTTTTCGGGGGGCAAGCCGGCCCGTTCGCCTTATAATGCCCCCTTTCGTGCGACGCCGGCGCTCTCCGGCAGCGGCTCAGCCGCATCGACAATGTAATGACTGACGGGCAACCCGAAGTCATCTCTGCAAGTGGTACGAGTTGGGTCTCGGCTCAACTCCAGCAATTAAACGCTGCAAAGACCACGCCTCAGGGGCGGATACTTCTGCCCACAAGGCGGAGGTGTGCGCGGCATTGGGCTCTCCGAATGGAGGGTTTTGAAATACGGAGCGCATTGAGGCTCTGGACGTTATGGTTCGGTCGGACCAGCCGCGAGGCTGCCCGATAGAGAACCTGCTATGCGACTAGCAGTAGCCTAGGGAGACATGCGTCACTGGTAACGGTGGGGTGTGAAGCTCTCCTGACAACGTAGCCCCCGCAAGGGTGCGTCACTATCGTGAGGTAGGGCGTAGAGACTCCGAGCAGCAATGGGGTTGAGGAGCAAGGCTGGCTGGTATGGGTAACGTAAGTGAACTGCTGATAAACGTCGTAAGCATTGAGGTGCCAAAGCTGCTGTTAGGCACTAACCAAATCGGTATGTGGTCGGATATCCCGCTGGAAGTTCGGGATACGTCGTCACTTGACCACCGGCGAAGAGGCGGACCCTAACCCAGTCGTGTAACGTTCAGGGAACGCGGTAAGCCCGTATTGCCGCCGCGGGGCAGTCGACCTCGGCAGGCAAACCGCAAGGAATGTTGTTGGCAGTGCGGGTATGGGAAGTTGGAAAAAGCGAAGGCCGGGCTGTAATGGTCCGGATAGGGGTTGAAACATCATCCCACGCGAAAGCGGGCAGACTTCCAACCGGTCTTTCGTCGCAAGACGGCTGACTAAACCCGATTCGACAAGTTATTTCCCCTCGGGGGCCAATGTGCCCCGCGAGGGGCATGTTGACCTTCTTCGTTTGGGAAATCCTAACGATAGGAGAGCAGCATGGAAGCAATTATTGGCAACAATGATTCTGCGCTCTCCGGCGCACCGCAAAGCTGGGATGCCATCCAATGGCGCCGAGTGGAACGGAACGTCCGGGCAATGCAGATCAGAATTGCGAAGGCAACAAAGGAAGGGGACTGGCGCAGGGTGAAAGCCCTGCAACGGTCTCTGACCCGCTCGTTTTCCGCCAAAGCATCGGCGGTCAAGCGAGTGACGGAGAACCAAGGTAAGCGAACGGCAGGCGTCGATCGTGAACTGTGGGACTCGCCTGAAGTCCGATGGGCAGCCGTCGGGCGGTTGAAGCGCCGTGGATATCGGCCCCTGCCACTACGGAGGGTCTTTATCCCCAAGGCCAACGGGAAGGAACGCCCACTAGGCATTCCGACCATGCTGGACCGAGCCATGCAGGCGTTATACCTGCTGGCGCTGGAACCAGTGTCCGAAGGGACGAGCGATCCGAACTCTTATGGGTTCCGGATCAATCGGTCTACGGCGGATGCGATGTCCCAGCTATTCCTCAACCTGTCCAGGAAGGCCTCGGCCCAATGGATCCTGGAAGCGGATATCAAAGGCTGCTTTGACCATATCAGCCACGACTGGCTGGCGCGCAATGTCCGCATGGACACGGCAATCCTTCAGAAGTGGTTGAAAGCTGGCGTGGTATTTCAGGGCCAGTTTCAGGCGACCGCAGCCGGAACGCCACAGGGAGGCATCATTTCCCCGACATTGGCGAACGTGGCGCTGAACGGATTGGAACGGCAACTGGTCGAGTTCCTCGGAACAAAACTGGGCGTCGCCAATGCGAAGAAGCTGAAAGTGAATGTGGTGCGCTATGCGGACGACTTTGTAATCACCGGCAACACGCCGGAGGTGTTAGAGAACGAAGTGAAGCCGTGGGTAGAGCAGTTCCTTGCCGTACGAGGACTAACGCTATCGACGGAGAAAACGCGGATCGTCAACATTGACCAAGGCTTTGACTTTCTGGGGTGGAATTTCCGGAAGTACTCGGGGACGCTACTCATCAAGCCGAATCGGAAGAATGTGCAAACGTTCTACCGCAAGGTGAAGGAGGTCATCAGAGCCAACAAGACGGTGAAGCAGACGGAGTTGATCCGGTTGCTGAACCCGATGCTACGAGGTTGGGCGCAGTATCACAGCCCCGTGGTAGCCAAGGCGACGTTCACCCGTCTGGAGCACGATATTTTCCGTGCGCTATGGCGGTGGGCGACACGGCGGCATCCGAAGAAGAGCGCTGACTGGGTGCGAAAGAAGTACTTCGCAACCGTGGGTGATCGGACTTGGGTGTTCAGGGCCGCAGTGAAGAAAGACGACGGCAGTCAGGATTGGGTGGAGTTGTATTCGTTACCCGCAACGACCATCCAGCGCCACAAGAAAGTCAAAGGGGAATACCACCCCTTTGATCCGGCCGACGAGATGTATGGTGAAACCCTGCGGCAGGAGCGTATGCAGAACAGCATGTCGCACCGGAAGCAATGGGTGAAGCTGTACATGTCACAGCAGGGCTTGTGCGCGTTGTGCCAGTGCAAGATGACCGAAGAAACGGGGTGGCATGACCACCACATCGAGTACCGTGTACGCGGTGGCTCGAACGTTCTAGGGAATCGCGTGCTGCTGCATCCAAGCTGCCATGTCCAAGTGCATAATCGCGGTTTAACCGTAATGAAACCGGCCCCGGTCAATTGATCGGGCTTTGAAAGGCTTGAGCCGTATGCGGGGAAACTCGCACGTACGGTTCTTAGGGGGGGATGGGTCAGTGATGACCTGTCCCTACCCTCCCCCAAAACGCTCGTCCGCCGTTCTTGTGAAAGTCTTCCGCGGTCTGCCCAACGCCGAAAGCCGGGCGCCCTGCGCGCTCACCATCGGCAATTTCGACGGTGTGCATCGCGGCCACCAGTCGCTGCTCGCGCGCGCCCGTGCGGCTGCCGACGCGCGCGGCCTGCCGCTGTGCGTGATGACTTTCGAGCCGCACCCGCGCGAATTCTTCGCCCCGGAACACGCCCCGACGCGCATCGCGCTGTTGCGCGACAAGCTCGACGCGCTGCGCCGCAACGGCGTGGACCGAGTCGTGGTGGAACATTTCAACGCCCATTTCGCCGCCCAGTCGCCGCAGGCCTTCGTCGAGAACGTGCTCTGGCACGGGCTGCATGCGCGCTGGGTACTGGTAGGCGACGATTTCCGTTTTGGCGCAAAGCGCGCTGGCGACTTCGCCTATCTCCAGGGGGCCGGACAGCAGTTCGGTTTCGATGTGGAGCAGATGGGCTCGGTTTCCGAAGGCGGCATCCGCATTTCGAGTTCCGCCGTGCGCCAGGCACTGGCCGATGGCGATCTGGAGCATGCACGCAGGCTGCTTGGCCACGGCTACGCCATCAGCGGCCACGTGATCCATGGCCGCAAGCTCGGTCGCGATCTTGGCTTTCCGACGCTGAACCTGCGGATCTCGCACAAGCGGCCGGCCGTGAACGGCATCTTCGTGGTGCAGGTGCATGGCATTGCCGAGCACCCGGTGCCCGGCGTGGCCAGTATCGGCGTGCGGCCGACGGTCGAGGATTCCGGCCGCGTGCTGCTTGAAGTGCACCTGTTCGACTTCAACGAGAACCTGTACGGCAAGCTGATACGGGTGGAATTCATGAAGAAGCTGCGCGACGAGAAGCGCTACGACACACTCGAAGCGCTGACCGCAGCCATTGCCAAGGACGCCGCCGACGCGCGCGCGTTCTTCGGCCTGACCGCGCCTGACGCCGGCCAGCGCGACTTCGCCACCTCCGCCACCGACCGAATTAGCTAGCGGCCGGCAGCGCGCTCGATGCAAGAGCCGCCGCCGGGACCCGCCCTGCCTCACCCGAATGACACGCGCGCGGCGGTCATCCACGCGCCGCGCCTCACCGAATCGCCCTGAGAATCGACCATGTCCGACGACAAACGCGCCAAGCCCGAAAAAAGCAAGTATCCGGTCAACCTGCTGGATACCCCGTTCCCGATGCGCGGCGACCTGCCCAAGCGTGAGCCGCAGTGGGTCAAGCAGTGGCAGGACAAGCAGCTCTACAAGAAGATCCGCGCCGCACGCCGTGGCGCGAAGAAGTTCGTGCTGCATGACGGCCCGCCGTATGCCAACGGTGACATCCACATCGGCCACGCCGTCAACAAGGTCCTGAAGGACATGATCATCAAGGCGCGCGGCCTGACCGGGCTGGACGCCGTCTACGTGCCGGGCTGGGACTGCCACGGCATGCCGATCGAGATCCAGATCGAAAAGCAGTTCGGCAAGGGCCTGCCCGTGCAGGAAGTCCAGTCGAAGGCACGCGCCTACGCCACCGAGCAGATCGCCCGCCAGCGCAAGGACTTCGAGCGCCTGGGCGTGCTTGGCGACTGGGACAATCCTTACCTGACCATGAACTACAGCAACGAGGCCGACGAGCTTCGCGCGCTGGGCAAGATCATGGAAAAGGGCTACGTGTTCCGCGGCCTGAAGCCGGTGAACTGGTGCTTCGATTGCGGCTCGGCGCTGGCCGAGGCCGAAGTGGAATACAAGGACAAGGTCGACCTGTCGATCGACGTCGGCTTCCCGTTCGCCGAAACCGACAAGATCGCCCATGCATTCCACGTGCCGCTGACGCAGCTGGAAGGCAAAGCGGGCTGGATCGTGATCTGGACGACCACGCCGTGGACGATCCCGTCGAACCAGGCGCTGAACCTGCACCCGGAAGTGGAGTACGCGCTCGTCGACACGCCGCGCGGCTTCCTGATCCTGGCGAAGGATCGCGTCGAGGAACAGCTCAAGACCTACGGCCTGGAAGGCACGATCGTCGCCACCACGCGCGGCGATGCACTGACCGAAGTCCGCTTCCACCACCCGCTGGCGAAGATGGATGCCGGCTATGCACGCACCTCGCCGATCTACCTCGGCGACTACGTGACCACGGACACCGGCACCGGCATCGTCCACTCGGCGCCCGCCTACGGCGTGGAAGACTTCCAGTCGTGCAAGGCGCACGGCATGCCGGATTCGGACATCATCAGCCCCGTGATGGGCGATGGCGTGTACGCAAGCTGGCTGCCGCTGTTCGGCGGCCTGTCGATCTGGGCCGCCAACCCGAAGATCGTCGAGGCGCTGCGCGAGTCGGGCAACCTGTTCAACTCGCACAAGTACGAGCACAGCTACATGCACTGTTGGCGTCACAAGACGCCGATCATCTATCGCGCCACGTCGCAGTGGTTCGCGGGCATGGACGTCGATCCGGTCGACAACGGCCCGACGCTGCGCGAAACCGCGCTGGCCGGTATCGAGGCCACCGAGTTCTACCCGGCCTGGGGCAAGCAGCGCCTGCACAACATGATCGCCCACCGCCCGGACTGGACGCTGTCGCGCCAGCGCCAATGGGGCGTGCCGATGGCATTCTTCGTCCACAAGGAGACCGGCGCCCTGCACCCGCGCACGCCCGAGCTGCTTGAAGAAATCGCCAGGCGCGTGGAAAAGCAAGGCATCGAGGCCTGGCAGACGCTCGACCCGAAGGAACTGCTCGGCGACGAGGCCCCGCAGTACGAAAAGAACCGCGACACGCTCGACGTGTGGTTCGATTCGGGCACCACGCACTGGACCGTGATCCGCGGCTCGCACCGTGACGAACTCTACGATCCGGCCGCCGACCAGCCGGACGGCCGCCTGGCGGACCTCTACCTCGAAGGCTCGGACCAGCACCGCGGCTGGTTCCATTCGTCGCTGCTGACCGCGTCGATGCTCTATGGCAAGCCGCCGTACAAGGCGCTGCTGACGCACGGCTTCACGGTCGACGGCGAGGGCCGGAAGATGTCGAAGTCGGTCGGCAACACGGTGTCGCCACAGGATATCTCCAACAAGATGGGCGCGGAAATCATCCGCCTGTGGGTGGCATCGACCGACTATTCGGGCGAACTCTCGATCTCCGACGAGATCCTGAAGCGTGTGGTGGAAGGCTATCGTCGCATCCGCAACACGCTGCGATTCCTGCTGGCCAACCTGACCGACTACGACCACGCGAAGCATGCGCTGCCGGCGTCGGAATGGCTTGATATCGACCGCTACGCAGTGGCGATGACCGAACGACTGCAGAAGGAAGTGCTGTCGCACTACCAGGCATACGAATTCCACCCGGTGGTGGCCAAGCTGCAGACGTTCTGCTCCGAGGACCTCGGCGGCTTCTACCTCGACGTATTGAAGGACCGCCTGTACACGACGGCCACCGACTCGAAGGCTCGCCGTGCCGCGCAGAACGCGCTGTACCACATCACCCAGGCGATGCTGCACTGGATGGCGCCGTTCCTGTCGTTCACGGCCGAGGAAGCGTGGCAGATCTTCGCCCACGGCACCGAGCACACGGACACGATCTTCACGAGCACGTACTACGCGCTTCCCGCGGTGAACGATGCCGACGTACTGCTGCAGACGTGGCACGAGATCCGCACCGTGCGCGCCGAAGTCACGCGCCAGCTCGAAGCGGTGCGTGTGGAAGGCGACATCGGTTCGTCGCTGCAGGCCGAAGTCACGATTGCCGCTGGCGGTCCGGTGCTGGCCGCGCTGCAGGGCCTGGGGGACGACCTGCGCTTCGTGCTGCTGACGTCGGCCGCCAAGGTCGCGCCGGCGCCCGAGGGCGGCGACCTGCTGGTGACGGTCACGCCGTCCCAGCACGCCAAGTGCGAGCGTTGCTGGCACTACCGCGCCGACGTGGGCCACAACCCCGAACATCCGACGATTTGCGGCCGCTGCGACAGCAACCTGTTCGGCGCCGGTGAACACAGGAGCCACGCCTGATGGCATCGTCTTCCACTCGCCCGGCGCGACAGGCGCCGGCCCGCGGCAAAAGCAAGGCCGCCAGCAGCAACGTCACCCCGTGGCTGTGGATGGCCTTTGCGTTGCTTGTCGTGATGATCGACCAGTTCTTCAAGGTGGTGATCTCGCGCTCGTTCCAGTATGGCGAATCGCGTCCGGTCACCAGTTTCTTCAACCTTGTGCTGGTCTACAACAAGGGCGCCGCCTTCAGCTTCCTGGCGGACGCGGGCGGCTGGCAGCGCTGGTTCTTCACGCTGCTGGGCGTGGTGGCGGCCACGGTCATCATCTGGCTGCTCAAGCGCCACAACGGCCAGAAGATGTTCTGCCTGTCGCTGTCGCTGATTCTCGGCGGCGCGCTGGGCAACGTGATCGACCGCCTGGTCCACGGCTACGTGGTCGACTTCATCCAGGTCCACTGGGACGGGGCCTACTTCCCCTCCTTCAACGTGGCCGACAGCGCGATCACCGTCGGCGCCATCCTGCTGATCTGGGACGAGCTGCGCCGCGTGCGCAAGTCTTCCTGATCAAACGGGCCTCGAGGGAATCCGTCACGGATTGGCCCTCGCGTCCGGCCGGTGGCCTCACGGGGCCGGCGAAAATCCACGATTGAGGAAAGCCGCACGTTGGGAACCGCGGCCCCGCACAACAACGATGCTCGACTTCTCCAGCCTGGGCCACTAC
>JAFAJB010000114.1 GCA_019236395.1 Cupriavidus sp. | reverse complement strand
TCGCGTTGTCGTCTTCGGAAACCATGTCGCCCAGACCGATGATGACCGTGATATTCGGCGTCCAGTTCTTGCGGTCGGTGCTGACCTCGGCAAACGTGGTCACCGTTGCGGTGTAGCCCTGCGCTCTGAGGTCGTCGGCTAGCCGTTGCGCGCGCGGTTCCAGCGCTTCTTGCGGATTGTCTTCGTTGATGTCGAGTACCAGTCTGGTCTCGAATTCTTCCTTGCCCTTCTGGATTGCCGTTTGCATTGCCTTGAGTTGCTTGTTCGCGAGCGCGACGAGCTTGCTGTACCTGGATTCTTCCTGGCTGGCACGCAGTGCCTTGGCGGCGTTGATGATTTCGGTGCGATCCACGAACATGATTGCCTTTCGAAGGTGGGGGAGAGAAAGCGCAGGCGCCGCACGGGCTTGACTTCAGGAGCAAGTTTTTCCGGGATGCGGTGACTACTGTATAAATATACAGTAGTCACCAGCTAGCCGGCAAGAGTCCCTGACAGCAGAGGATCTGATCTGGCGGGCTAGGCCGTGTGTCTGTTCATGGCCGACCACCACCGCAACAGCGTGTGCACGATCTTCTCGACATCCTGCGCGATGGGTTGGAGCATCGATCTGAGCGCCTGCCCAAGGTCCTCTCGCTCGGCCTCGCGCTTCGGTTCATGGGCGCCCCGCGCAGACGATTCCACGCGCATTTCCGGCGCCGTGGCATCGGCGTTGTCGGCGGGGAGGATGCCTGGCAGGAATTCGATACCCGTGCGCTTGACCAGCTCGCGATAGCTGATCGGCTTTGACGGGCGCGCCTCGTTGGTATTCGCAATCCAGTGTGCCCACGCGCGGTTCGTGGTCGGGTCGAAAACCAGTTTGAAGTAGTAGCTTGGCACCCAGACGCGGCCCGGGCCGATCGTCTGCGGGTGATCGGCAAAGACCGGGCCCGAGATGACATAGACATCGCCCCTGGCACGCATCGCGTATTTGCGCGTGGCCGATTCGATCGAACTCCACGCTTCGCGGTTGTTCTTCGGTGCCTGCGGTGTCATGTTGGCCAGGCTGAACGATTGCGCCATGGCCTGCGCGGTCGGTTGATCGCCTGCCGGGGCCAGGTGGCCGCGGTCCCATCCGCTGCCCCGGTAATCATCGAGTTCGGCGCGTTCTGCACGCGGTAATCGCGCATCGGCAAAAAACTGGTTGGTCCGCTTTTCATCGCGGGCATCGAGAAGCTGGGCTCTGGATAATCGCTCGGCCACGTAGACCGGCGTCTTGCTCCGGCCTGAATGCATGACCGCGAACGCGTCATAGCAAAGGGGGCGCAGTTTCAGTTCGGGGGTGGCAACGACCCTGGGCGGCGCGTTGTGGGCAAAGAACTGGCGGCATTGGGAAAAATCCGCCGTACCGGTAGCGCCCGCAAGCACGGGCGCGATCCCTAAGATCAGGGAAAACACTAACTTCTTCATTGTTCTGGTGTAACTGGGGGGACCAGATTGACTGCGCAAGCGTCAATACGTTCACTCGAAAGAATCAAAACCAGGCGACGCTCATCTCATTCCGGACCCTTGGCATGGTCGGCCAATATGTGGCGCAAACCGTCAAGCAGCACGCGGGCCGAGTGGACACAATCATTTCCAGACGGCAGGCGGATCGAATAGCCCGCGCCACGGATTCTGGAGTGGATGCCCTCAATCCCATATGTCCAAGGAATGGAAATCATGCAAGTCAATCCTCTCACATGCTCAATTGGCGCCGAACTGGCGGGTGTGAGTATCGCCGATGTCGCGCGCGATGATTCACTTTTTGCCGAGATCAAGGCGCTGCTGCTGAAGCACCGCGTGCTGTTCTTCCGCGATCAGGACATCACGCGTGCTGATCACGTTGCGTTCGCGAAGCGCTTCGGCGATCTGGAAGACCACCCCGTCAACAACACGGTCCCCGGGTATCCGGGTCTCATCGAGATCGTCAAGGCCGAGAAGCGCGACCACTTCGAGAACACGTATCACAGCGACGCATCGTGGCGCGCGAAGCCGCCCAAGGGTGCGGTGCTGCGCTGCATTTCGTGCCCGGAGGTGGGGGGGGACACGATCTGGGTGAACATGGTGGAGGCGTACAAGCACCTGCCCGAAGAGATCAAGCAGAAGATTGCCGGCTTGCGGGCCAAGCACGGGATCGAACACTCGTTCGGCGCGATCATGTCGACCGAACAGCGCGAGGAGCTGGTGAGAAAGAACCCGCTGGTGGATCACCCGGTCGTCCGGACGCACCCCGAGACCGGGGAGAAGGTCCTCTACGTGACGCCGTTCTCGACCCACTTCATCAACTACCACACGCCGGAGAACGTGCGCTTCGGGCAGGACAAGACGCCAGGCGCCAGCCTGCTGCTCAATTACCTGCTGAGCCAGGCCGCGATTCCCGAGTACCAGGTGCGTTTCCGCTGGAAACCGAACAGCGTGGCGCTGTGGGACAACATGGCCACGCAGCACTATGCCGTGAGCGACTACTGGCCCGCGCCGCGCCACATGGAGCGCGCCACCATCATGGGCGATCGTCCGTTCTAAGGATGGCGTGACGCAGTGGAGGGGCCTGCTCAATCGAGCAGGCCGACCCTCCAGCGCGTGGGCGACTTGCCGAACTGCGCGGCGAACCAGCGTGAGAACGTGCTGACCTCGGAGAAACCGAGCAGCGTCGCGACCTGGGATACCGGATAGCGCTGGTCACCGAGATAACGGCCCGCCAGGCCGCGCCGGACGTCATTGAGCAGGGAAGAAAACTCCGCACCCTCCTGTTCGAGCCGCCGCTGCAGCGTCCGGGAACTCATCCCGAGCTTTTGCCCCACCTGTTCGATACCGCTTCGGCCGTGCGGCAGCAGCAACTGGATTGCGCGGCGGACATTGGACGCAGTGGTTGCCTGTTTGCCGTGCGGACGCTCGTCAAGGAACTCCTTGGCATAGCGGGCCAGGCTGACGTCGCCGAGCGGGTTGGCGCGGTCCAGGTCATTCCGGTCCAGCGTGATGCCGTTGAAGTCGCAACCAAATTCGACCCTCGTTCCGAACAGCCGATGATGGACATGCAGGCCCGTCGGCGCCGCATGCGAGAAATGGACGCAGCGCGGCTTCCATTGCCCGCCGAGCATCGATTTCATCAGGCTCAGCAGCGCGCCAATCGATAGTTCGACAGGCTGCCGTCCGGGATTCGCCCGTTCAGTGATGAGCTGCTGATGGACGATGGCGATATCGTCGAACTCCTCGATATGCACGGAAACCGATTCGCTCAGCAGGTGACGATAGGTCTCGAGCTGCCCGAGCGCGTGGCGCAGCGTCGGCTGATGCTGGAGCATCAGGCTGATCGGGCCGAAATCGGACATGCGCCAGGATTCCGCCATCAGCAGGCCGATTGAAGCGGACGCGCCGGTTGCTGCCTGTTCGCTGGTTTCCAGGACCTTTGCGAGCCACGGCTCCGGGACGTGCAGGTCCGGCGAGATCATGCAGGAACGGTCGGCACCGACATGCTGGATCAGGCGCTCGGCATCGATGCCGACAGTCCTGGATACCTCGGAGAATTTGACGAGAAGGGCGCTGCGAATCAGAGTACTCATGGCATTACCGGGGGCGTAGTCACCGGCGCTGGCAGCACTTGCGGCTGGCGCGGTGGCAAAGCAAAGAAGCGATCAGTCTTATCCGATGAAACGACCAACCGGACAAGCAGGGATTGCCCTGATTCGAACGCGGCCCCGTCACATCCGCATAACGGAGATGGCGGGGCCGTGGCATCGGCCAGTGTCCTGCAGCGCGTCTTACTGAGTCTTGCGCAGGAAGCCCTGGTTGCCGCCATTGCGGTTCGGTGCGAAGCCGTTGGCTTGCAGCGATTCCTCCACGGTGTCATAGAACACGCCGATCTTGCTGATCTCGCGCGCCTCTTTGGCCGTGGCGATATCACGGCCCAGTTCGCGGGAGATGCGCACGAGCTGCTCGATCTGCTTCACGCTGCTGATCTTCTCGGTGCGCCGCTGGTTCCACAGGCCATCCTCGATGCCACAACGCACGTGCAGGCCCATGGCAATGCCGATTGTGTTGATCGGTTGCACGTTGCGCACATGGCTCTCCACGGTCACCACCGCACCGTCGGGCACGGCATGCAGGAAGTTGGAAAGGCTGTAGATGCTCGGCTTGTCCATGCCGCCGCCAATCGCCACCCAGTTCATCACCAGCGGTCCCTTGTAGAAGCCGCGGCGCATCAGTCGCTCGACCGACTCGAAGCTGTTGATGTTGTAGCACTGGAACGCGCTCTGGATGCCGGCGGCCGTCAGGCGGCGGACGTGCTCTTCCACCCAGTCGGGGTTGGCGGGCACCGTCATGTTCTTGTAGGCGTTGAACATCGTCATGTTCTCGCGCGACGTGCCTTTGAAGTCCGCGTCTTCGGCCTGATCGGTGACGTTCATCTGGGAGGTGTTGACGGTCACGGTGACCTGGTCCGGCGTGGGGTCCAGATCGGCCAGCATGTGGCGCGTGTCGTCGGAGAGCCACTTGGCCGCCTGGCCTTCGTTTTCTGGCGCGAAGGAGATGGAGCCGCCAACCTGGATGATCATCTCGGGCACGGCACGTCGCACACCGGCGATCAGCTCGTTGAACTTGGACAGGCGCTTGCTGCCCTTGCCATCGAGCTCGCGCACGTGCAGGTGCAGTACCGTGGCGCCAGCGTTGTAGCAATCCACCGCCTTCTGGATCTGCGCATCCATGGTGACCGGAATGTCCTCGGGAAAGTCCCCAGGCAGCCAGCCGGGGGCATAAGGCGCCGCAGTGATGATCAGCGGCTGCTGGTTTTCGGGGAACAGATGGCCGTCAAGAAAGTTCATGGTGTGTCTCCAGATGAATAGGCTGCGGTCGCTTCGGCGGGCAATGACCCACGCACGATCCTGCATGCTCAGTATCTGGAGCGACGGTCGGCCCCGCTTGCTTATTTGGGACATGCATTTGCTTAGTTGGGACATTACGGGGCGCCGCCAGGTGCCGGATTCCTGCTGGCGCACCTTGGCAGCCAGTTGGCGCAATTCGTATGACTCTGGCGTCTATTGCAAAGCATCCGTGGAAGCGAACCCACAGAATCTGCCTCAAGGCCATACGGACCGAACCGTGGCACCGAAAAGAGTGCAATCAGGCCAATCAAGACTCAAGACGCTTTCATCTATCCGGAGCGAGACATGCAATACCCCAATGCCCCCCTGCACCCCGCGAACGCGGGCGATTGCGCCTGCAAGCCGCCGGCCCGACCTGCGGCAGCGGTGCTGCGAAGCCTGGCCGCGTTTGCGCGCGCCACGCTTGGAATGACGATCGGGCTTGTCCCGCTGCTGGCGGCAGCGCCCGCCGCAAATGCGGCCGATTGGCCGACCAAGCCCGTGCGTATCCTTGTCGGGGCGCCCCCGGGAGGTACCGCGGATATCGTGGCACGCCTGGTTGCCCATGAGCTGCAGGGCCCGCTTGGCCAGTCGGTGATCGTCGACTACAAGGCGGGCGCAGCGGGGACCATCGCGGTCCAGAGCATGCTGTCGGCACCGCGTGATGGCTACACCTTCCTGCTGATCCAGAAGGGCATTGCCTCGGAGGTGCCGAATGCCATCAAGGTGTCGTACGACCCGTTCAAGGACATCGTCCCGATCGCACAACTTACCCGGCAGGGCCTGATCCTTGTTGGGAACCCCAGCCTGCCCGCGAAGGATCTTCCCGAACTCGTCAAATACATCAAGGCGAACCCGGGCAAGATCGACTATGCGAATTTCGGCATCGGCATGCGCGGCCAGACCATTGGCGTGCAGTTCAACCGCCTGGCCGGGCTCGATACCGGTACCGTGAGCTACAAGGGATCGCCGCCCGCGCTGCAGGACGTCATGGGCGGGCAGGTGCCGCTGATGTTCGACGCCCCGGCGACTTCGCTGACGTTCATCAAGGCCGGGAAGCTCAGGGCATTTGCCGTGGCGTTTCCTCAGCGGATGTCCGCGCTGCCCAACGTGCCGACCTTCAAGGAACTCGGGTACCCCGGTCTTGACGAGGTGGGCTGGATGGGGCTCTGGTCGGCCCCGGGCGTGCCGCCGGCGGTGATCGCGAAGATGCGTGAAGCAACGCTCAAGGCCATCCAGTCGCCGGACCTCAAGAGAAAAATCGAGGATCTCGGCTTGTTGTTCTGCTGGGCGGGGACCACCGAAGAGTTGTCGCGCGACGTGCGTGAATCGCACGAACGCCAGGGCAAGCTGCTGCGCTCGATCCATTTCGTACCGGAATGACCGGTGCGGACCCGGAATCCAGGATTGGTGAGCCTGATGTTGCCTGAGAACGCGAACGGAATCGTGCTGCCGGAGACTTCCCTCTGGTACAACCTGGAGGTATCCGCCCGGCGCTACCCGGACAAGACCGCGCTGGAATGCTTTGGTCGTGCGATTCGATACCGTGACCTGCATGACGAGGCGACTGCCATCGCAGGCTGGCTGCAACGCGAAGCCGGTGTCCGCCGCGGCGACCGGGTTCTGCTGTACATGCAGAACTGCCCGCAGTTCATCGCGGCCTATCTGGCCATCCTGCGTGCCGACGCCGTGGTGGTCCTTGCCAATGCCATGCTGCTGGAAGACGAACTGCGCCATATCGTGAATGACAG
>JAFAJB010000210.1 GCA_019236395.1 Cupriavidus sp. | reverse complement strand
GCTTCGGCATATACCCGTTCGGTGATATCGCGCAGCATGACCGTGAACAGCTTGTGTCCAGTGTTATCGGTGGCTTGCGAGATCGACGCCTCTATCGGAAATTCCGTACCGTCCTGGCGCAATGCATGGAGCGTGCGTTGCCGACCCATCTGCCGGTCAGAAATGCCTGTCACCCCAAAGCGCTCCACGTGCGAGGCGTGGGCCGTACGAAAGCGGGCGGGGATGAAATCGCCGAGCGGGCGTCCGAGCGCCTGATCCGCGGGCAGGCCAAATAGCGTCTCCGCCATCGGATTGAACAGCACCACCTGCTGGTTCTCGTCGACGGAAATAATGGCTTCCATCGACGAACGAATGATCCCGGCCAGCCGTGCCTCATTCTGGGCAACCCGCCGGTCGCCATTGTCATCGGTGCCCGTAGACGCCTCCGGACCCATCGCGATACTCCTTGTTGTGGATTCATAACCTGCGTAGGCGATTTCCTACGAGGCCAGCATCTTTAATCGGAATTATGCGGTGAAACCGTAGGGCTACGCCATGCGGATCCGGCCTGAAAGGGCGATAACCGCCACCTCAGATTCAGTCATCCACGGATGCTATTTCGATAACTTTTCTTATCGCAATGCATTTGATGAAGTGCTAAACTCGCCGCTATGGAAAACCGCCAGACCACCTTGCCGATCGATTTCCCTGATGCCGCGTCGCTGGCAGCCTTGCGGGCGTGGCACGCAGGACTGTCGACGCGCGACGCGATAGCCCGGTATCTGGACGATGAGCGGGCGCGCGGACAGTCCTCGCGCGGCATTCTTGGCAAGATCCGCCGCCAGCTAGCCGCCTACGCGCGCTACCGGTTGCGCGAGGACCTGGCCAGGCTGTTTGAATTCCCGGCGGCCGATCGCCCGAAGCAGGGCAGGGAGGCAGACCAGGCCATCGAGACCCTGCGCGCCCTGCCGCCACCGGCGCCTGCGATTTCGGACGACATCGGCCTGTGGCTGGCTCCGGCGGCGGCGGAAGCGTTGCGCGCCCAGGACATCCACACGCTGGCCGACCTGACCGTCCGGATTCCACGCCGCCGACAGTGGTGGGCCAACATTCCGGGGCTCGGGGTGGCTGGCGCGAAGCGCATCGAAGCGTTTTTCGCCTGTCACCCCACACTGACGGCACGCGCGCAGGCGCTGATCGAGGCGGAACCACGCGGCATGATCGTGCCGTGGGAACAGATGGGACGTCTGCCGCACGAAGTGGACGGCACGCTCGGCCAGTTCCGCGCCCCGCGCGAGACCTGCACGCTCAACGCCGACAACGACTACGCGGCGGTGCAGGCCTGGCTGGCGCTGCATGAGTCCCCGTCCACGCAGCGCGCCTATCGCAAGGAGGCCGAGCGGCTGATCCTGTGGGCCATCATCGACCGGGGCCGGGCGCTTTCCTCGCTGACCACTGAAGACGCCACCGCCTACCGCAACTTTCTGCGGCAGCCCGAGCCGCGCGAGCGCTGGGTAGGTCCGGCCCGGCCACGCAGCGCGGCGGACTGGAAGCCGTTCGCCGATGGTTTGTCGCCGCGCTCCGCGGCCTACAGCCTGCAGGTGCTGGGGGCACTGTTCCGCTGGCTGGTGCAGCAGCGGTATGTGCTGGCCAACCCGTTCGCCGGCATCAAGGTTCGCGGCGGCGCGAAGACCGCGGCGCTCGACGTATCGCACGCATTCTCCGAAGGCGAATGGCTGCTGACGCGCAGCATCGCCGATGGTCTGGAGTGGTCCTATGGCTGGGAAGCGGCCGCCGCCCAGCGCCTGCGATTTATTCTCGACTTCACCTATGCGACCGGGCTTCGAGCAAGCGAGCTGGTCGGCGCAACACTGCGCAATATCGAAACCGATGTACATGGCGACCACTGGCTGCGGCTGGTGGGCAAGGGCGCGAAGGCGGGCAGGGTGGCGCTGCCGACGATGGCCCGGAACGCGCTCGATCGATATCTGGTTGAGCGTGGCTTGCCAGTTTCACGTGCGCAGTGGGACCCCGCGACGCCCATCGTCGGCAATCTCGCGGCCGACGACGATGGGGGCATCACCGGGGCACGCCTCTGGATGGTGATCAAGCGCTTCTTTGGTACCGCTGCCGATCTGCTTGAAGCGGAACGCCCCGCCACCGCCGAGAAACTGCGTCGTGCCAGCCCCCACTGGCTGCGCCACACACACGCCACACATGCGCTGGCGCGCGGCGCCGAATTGACGACCGTGCGCGACAACCTTCGCCATGCATCGGTGTCCACCACATCCCTGTACCTGCATGGCGATGACGTCAAGCGTGCCAGGCAGATGGATGATGCGTTCAAGTGAGCGCGGTGCACCCATCAGCGCCCCGACCATCCCCCCACATCGGGCGCGCCACCGACAGCCCCCGTAGCCAACGCCAGGCCCGCCGCCGCGGATAGCGCTCCACTGTAAGCGTCGGCCGATGCATTCTGCGCCAGCAGCAACTGGTTCTGCGCCAGGTTGGCCTCCGTGACCGTGCCGACACCCTTGCGATAGGCGGCGAACGCCGCGTCATAAGTCGTCTGGGCGGCCTCGGCTAGCGCCTTCGCCGCTTCGTAGGCTGCCAGGCTGGTCTCCAGCGCACTCTGGCTGACCACGATCTGGCGTACCGATTCTTCCTTGGCGCGCGTCAGTTTTGTCGAAGCGCTATCGGCGTCGTTGCGCGCCTGCGCCAGCACCGCCGAGCGCAGGCCGCCGTCGTAGATCGGCATCGTGACGCCAAGGAACACGCTGGCCCCGTACCGGTTGCCGTTCAGGTTGACCGTCGGCGCCTGCTGCCCCACCGAAGGTATCGCGGTAATCGACGACCCGCCAGACGCATACGATGTGAACGCCGAGAGGAACACCTTCGGCAAGAACTCGGCCTCGGCCGCCTTGACCCTGGCCTGATTCGCCCGTTCGACCGCATAGGCGCCGAGTACGTCGGGCCGCCTTGCAATGGCCGATTCCACGATCTGTTCGATGGAGCCATGCAACGCCGGCGACAGCGGGCGGACCGGCATAGCGGCAATGCGCGGTTTCGACAGTGGCGAAATGCCGATGGCCGTCACCAGCGCCAGATAGGCATCGGTCTCCGCTCCCTGCGCCTGCACCATCGCCAGGTTGGTCTGTGCGCGGTTCTGCGTGGCCTGAGCGACTTCAACGACGGTGCCGATACCGCGCTGGAAGCGGGACTTCGCCGCCGCCAGCACCGCGTCCGCGTTCTCCATCGCCTGTTGCACCGTGCCCGCACGCGTACGCGCGGCCTGATAGCGGTAGAACGCCACGCTGACGTCGTGGATGATGCGCTGATGCACCGCCGTGAAAGCAATATTCGCGGCGATCGACGTCTGTTCGGCAGCGTCGATAATGCCGGCGCGCTCGCCGAAATCGAACAGCAGCCACTGCAGGGATAGAACACCAACGCCACCGTGGGTCGACGAATTCGTATTGAGCGACCCCAGGTTCCCCGTAGACACAGAGCCGTGCCCATTCTGGTATCCGCCCAGCGCGGCGGCGGATATCTGCGGCAAATAGCTGCTCTTTGCAATGCCCGCCGCCAGCGCCGCGTTGCGGGCATCGTTCCAGGCGATGCGCGTCAGCGGATTTGCCGATTCGGCCAGGTCGATCAGTTCCGGCAGCGTATAGGCATGAGCCGGATCGAGCGCCGCCGGCGGCGCAATCGTTGCAAGCGCCGAGTTGGCCGGTAGCGTGTAGTCGGACGGCCTGGCGGACGGCAGAGGCTTGCGCGACACGATCTCCCCGGATTCCTTGGTGACCGGCTGCCAGGACCGATCGGGCTGTTCGGGTGCAAGTTCGAGCGCCGACGTCGCGCATCCGGCAAGGCTTGCGCTGACCAGCAGCAGCGGGAAGATCGGCAGTCCAGGTCTATGCATGCAACGGAGATCCGGTGGCGGCGCCCGGCGGCTCGCCCTGGGGCGGCCCAGCCAAGTGCCGGTCGACCAGTGCGAGCAGCGCATCGCGCGAAGAGGTTTGCGGTTGCAGCGGGGCACTGCCGGTCGCGGCGGCCTTGTCATCCATACGCACCGCTTGCAGGCGGCGGTCGATCTCCGGATCGGCCGGGAATCGCTCGGCCAGCAGGAAGAGGGGGCTGGCCACGGCGTCGAGCATCGCCAGATGACGCCGCCGGGATTCGACCCAGTCGGCGCTGGGGCCCACGGATGCCGGCTCATACCTCGCCAGAATCAGGTCCTGCGTGATCTGGCCTTGCAGCGCCAGCGCGGCGGCGGCATGTTGGCGCTGCGCCTGGCGGTCAGGCGTGCCGAGCAGTTGACGCCATTGCCGCACCAATCCGTCCAGCGAGGCTTCGATCCTAGCTGCAATGCTGACCGGCCAGATGCGCGTGAACACCAGGAAGGTCACCAGATTGCCGATCACGATGCCGATGGTCCGGTCCCGTGCGATCGTGAGGTCATAACCCGGCCCTGACCCCTGGATCACACAGAGATAGAACGCGAACGCAATCTGGAAACCGGCATACGAGATGCGTGGCGAACCCTGCGCCACCCACGCGGAGATCCACGTCCCGGCGAACACCAGCATCAACAGTCCGCCAATCGAATCGAGGGACGGCACGATATAGACCAGCGCAGCGGTGCCGATGGCCGCGCCGATCATGCAGCCGGTCAGTCGCAGCGTGAGCTTCTCCACGGTTTCGGCGGCCGTCGAGAGGGAAACCAGATAGCAGGTGAGGAAGCAGGTATGGATGCCGGACCAGTTGAGCTGCTGGTAGAGCACGTAGCAGAACATCGCCGCGCCGGTGGTCTTCAGCGCGTAGTGGACATGCTCGCGATTCGTGAATGCGTCCGCGCTGAGGAAGCCGCTTTTTTCTTCTTGTGCAGCCTTGGCGGGCGTCTGCTTGCTCTGCGCATTCTGAACGCTTGCATCGGCGAATCCGACGATCGCGTCACGGAGTTCTGCGGCGACTGCCTGCTGCACCGGCGGAAGCTGGTCCATCGCGGGAAGCGCCAGCGAGATCTCCACCGGATACCCGCCGGCCGCGACCATCACAGCCATCTGGTCGAGCGTGTCGGCGATCGGTTCGGCAAACGTGGCAGGCAATTTCGCGCCTGGTTGGCGTAGCGCCGTATCGGTCGCGATCAGGATGGCCATGGTCGAGGCTGCAGCATGCTGCAGCGCGGCCAGATCGTCGGCACGCGACATGCCTTCGATTTTCGCGAGCTTGAGCAACATGGCAACCGGCTGCACGCCTTCGCGCAACAGCGGGACAAGCGTTGACGCGTCGATATCCCTCTGCCGCAGGCATGCAGCGGCTGTTCTCAGGCAATGCGCGAGCCGATCGCCCGCCAGCCGGCGCGGCGCTGGCCCCATCACCAGATTGACCACCACGTTCACGCCGATCGGGATCGACACCATCAGCCAGGCGTAGAGCAGGCCGCGCGTGGCAACCTCGCCACCGGGAACGAGTCCGAGTTCATCGAGCCCGAACCCGACAATCATTGCCACGATCGCGCCGATCGGCCGAAGTTTGCTGGCCGACGTGAGGAACAGCAAGGCAGCCGACAGCACAGCCATGCAGGTCAGGCGCAGCAACGGGTCATTGACCGTGAAATCGGCCAGCAACATTACCAGGCCGATGATCAGGCTGATCAGCACGAACGCGGCAATGCTCATCACAATGCTGGTGGTGCGATCAGCCCTGTTGATGAAGAAAACGATATAGGCGGAGATCGCCGCTTCCGGCGTGCCATACATGGCGGTGACGAGCACCGTCAAGACGCTTGCCACCGTGACGCGGGTGGTGGCGGCGGCCCGACCGGGGGCTGGCGCGAGCAGGGCGCCGATGTCGGGCAGGCCGAGACGCAGCTTGTCAGCGACAGGCAGCGCCATGACGGATCTCGACATTGGCACTGGCGCCCGCCCGGGCCAGCGTCTCGGGCGGATCTTCGAGCCGGATGCGGACGGGGAAACGCTTCTCCACGCGCACCCAGTTCACCGATGCCTGCACGTAGGGCAGCGAGCGCGGCAGGTTTAGCCTGTCCGTATCGACAATCCCCGTGCCGATGCCGGTCACGGTGCCGCGCAGAGGTTTGCGCCGGTCGATCATCGAATAGACCGTGGCGCAGTCACCGACATGGATGTTGGCCAGCGCCGTCTCGCGGAAGTTCGCCACGGCAAACCATTCGCCGGTATGTACCAGCAGGAACAGCGACTGATTTGGGATCACGACTTCGCCCGCCAGGACCGAGAGCCCCGTCACGCGACCCTCCTGCGGCGCAAGTACCACCGTGTCCTGCAGCGCGCGCTGCGCGATGGCCAGTGCGGCTTCCCGCGCATGCACCGTGGCCACGGCGTCGTCCTCGTTGCCGATGGTCTGCGTCGATGCCGTGTGCTGTACGTTCGCCTGTTTCAGCGAGACGGCCGCGTCGCGCTGTGCCACCTGTGCCTGATCGAGCTGCTGCCTTGGCACATAGCCTTCGGCGGCCAGCGGCTGCATACGCTCCACCGTGCGCGCCGTCAACGCGTAATTCTGCGCCGCACGCGCGGTCTGCTCCGACGCTATCGACGCGGCCGCACGCTCGCCGATGATCGTGCGGCGCCGCGTACCGAGCGCGGCCTGCGCGAGCTCCAGGTCCGCGCGGGCCTGGTCGGCCGCCAGCTTGTACGGAACCGGATCGATTTCAAACAGTACTTCGCCCTTGGCCACGCGCTGGTTCTCTTCCACCGGGATGCGAGCGATCCGCCCACCCACCGGTGACGCGATGTGCACGACATCGGCATCGAGCGTTGCATCGTCCGTCGACGGGAACCGTACGGTGCGCTCATAGGCATAAATGGAGAGCAGTACGGCCACCAGTACGATCACCAGGGTAATGATCCGGCCGCGCAGCGGCCTCTTCTGAACGCCGGCCATTTTCATAGGAAATGCCCCGTGCCGATGAGCCAGACGATCTCGGCCACCATTAGGCCGATCGCTGTATTGACAAGTAGTTGGGAACGAACGGTTTCCGTCCAGCCGGTCTTCACGAACAATCGATAGGAAACCACCGCCCCGAGAATTCCGACCACGGCGCTCAGGAGCCACAACGGAAAATAGGCGCCGAACAGGCTGACCGAGGGCGCGCCGGCGCAGCCCTCAAGAAAGAAGGTAAGCATGCCGATAAGTACCAGGCGCGCTGGATAACGAAGCCGATTGATGGCTTTCATCGCGGAAGCACCCGGTATCAGGCGAATTGCTGTCGCAGTGATCGATAGACGAACGCCGGATACGGGCGGGCGAATTGCCCGAGGCTGATTTGGGACTTCGACAGTTCAGAGACCATGGATGGCATCGTTTGCATGCATGTGACTGAAACACGATCGGCCCAAGCAATATAGCAGCGCATATCGCCGATTGTCCAAAGTTGATTGGCAGGCGCTGCGAGTCAACCTCTGGGGCATTGCCGACCGGTTGGCGGTAGAGTAGGGGCGATAAAGCAGGGCGCCAAGTAGCCAGAAGGGGCAGAAAGGTATGCGCAGGGAAATTCAGGCGGACGATATCGAACTGGGCCAGCCGCTGAAATCTGATCTGGTCGACGCACTGGGCTTTCCAGTGGCGGACGAGGGCACCGTCTTCCGCAACGAGGATGAGCGCAACCTTGTGCTTCAGGCGGGGCGCTGCTTCTGGGCCGACGATATGGCGCCGCTCAGGCCAGACGAACCGACTTCCGCATGGTCCGATCGCTACGGCTTGCTGGTGGGCACGCTGCTGCACGTCAAGCGGCCTGGCGATGCCGATCGCGCGTGGGTCAGCCGGCTCATTGGCTTCAATGAAGGCGCGGCGTTCATCGCATGGCCTGGACTGGCAGGTAAGCCGGCCGAGCTTGCCGACGGCGAACTGGTTCTGTTCCGCGGCTTTACCGGCACCAGCATTCACAGTTTTTCCGCCCGCATCCAGGCCACTTCACGTACGCCGTTCCCATACTGGATGCTTTCCAATATCACGCACGTCGATGCCCGCGAAATGCGTGGCAGCATCCGCGTGCCAGTCAGGTTGGTGGCCTCGATGTCAGTGGCCGGCCAGGCGGATTCGCCTCAGACAGTGCTGATCACCGACCTCAGCACAGGCGGCGCATCGGTTTCCACGGCCAGCAATGCCTTGACGGAGCCGGGCCAGCAAGTGTGCCTGACCTTCACGCTGCGTACTGCGGGGATGAAGACAAGGCTCGCGCTGGAAGGCTGGACCCGGGAGGACCCCGACGCCGCCGATTCGGGGAATTTCCATAGCGTGGGTGTGGCATTCGACGGCTACGCCGAGCGGGAAGCACTGCTTCTACGCGCGTTTGTCCACGAACAGCTGCTGGAAAGCGCCACGATGCGACCCGGCGGCCTGGCGAAGGACTAGGGTATAGGCGGGTCTTGTCCGGCCGCAGGCTTAGGCACGACGGTGAAGTTGGGGGATCGAGTCTGGCGTCGATTTTATTTAACATAATATGCATTATCAACACTGTTGGTATGTTCTGAAGTGTTGCGCGTAGGACGGCACGGAAGCTTCAGATACCGCAACGGAAAAGTGCTTTTAT
>JAFAJB010000253.1 GCA_019236395.1 Cupriavidus sp. | reverse complement strand
AGCGTGCTGCTATCTGTCGACAACCACAAGGAAAAGGACAGGCGCCAGTACGCGGAAATCAACCTGCATCTCAAGGGGAAGGACATCTTCGTCGAAGCGCATCATGAAGACCTGTATGCGGCGATCGACTGTCTGGTCGACAAGCTCGACCGTCAGGTGATCCGCTACAAGGACCGCGTGCAAGGGCATGACCGGGAAGCGGTCAAGTATCAGATGGCTGCCGCGCAACTACAGCAACAATAAAGGCGGCGACTCACTGAAAGCTGCCCGTTAGAGGATCGATAAGAAGAGAGCAAAGCCGCGCATCTGCGCGGCTTTTTTGATGGGCGTCCGCCGGGCATCTTCGGGGCGAATGCGTTACCTCCACGCCACGTCGCGCAGCATTTGATCAGTCTGGGGTGTTCGCAACAGGCGCGGCTCGGTGTATGCTGCGCAATACAATAACCACTGGCAGAACGGCCCCGGCGCACTGGTCCGACATACCGCATGACGTGAGATCATGCGAAAGTCGGGCAGAAGGCATCCGGGTGGGCAAGCCGGCCGGCCACGCTCGCGGCACCACCCGCGGCGCCGGCGCTGCATCGCACAAGTGCGCTGTAGCCCTGCTCTATAATGGCCGGACGCTCCAATGCGGGCGTCCAACAAGAGACGCTAACGAGACGAAGCGAAGCGGTTCTGACTTGGCGCGCGGCCGCACAGACCGTACAAGTAGCAACGGCGCCAGAATCGCAGAATCGTTTTGTTTGCGGCTCCAGGCGCTCGATATCCTGAATGCCCAACGTGGCGGGACGACATGCGTGTCGGCTCGCCTCCCTGACTTCTCGTGCATCGCCCATGAATCGTTTGGCCAAATTGCTGCCACCCGGCAACATTAACCTCGACGTCACTGTCACCAGCAAGAAGCGGGTCTTCGAGCAAGCCGGGCTCCTGTTCGAGAACAACCATGGCGTGGCCCGGGCCATCGTGACGGACAACCTGTTCGCCCGCGAATCGCTCGGCTCCACCGGCCTCGGTGCTGGCGTCGCGATTCCGCATGGCCGCATCAAGGGCCTCAAGCAGCCTCTGGCCGCCTTCATGCGTCTGGCAGAGCCGATTCCGTTCGAGTCGCCCGACGGCAAGCCGGTGTCGCTGCTGATCTTCCTGCTTGTACCCGAGCAGGCCACGCAGCAGCACCTTGAAATCCTCTCGGAAATCGCTCAATTACTATCGGACCGCGAAATGCGCGAAGGGCTGGCCACATTGCCCACGCCCGAAGCGGTGCACCAGTTGCTGACACAGTGGCACCCCTGATTCGCCCACAGGCCAGCGCAGCCTGACGCGATAACCGCGATACCGCCTCTCCAGAAAGTCATCCCGCATGGAACTCACCGGCGTCACCTCACAGTCGATCTTCGACGACAACGCGGCCGACATCAAACTCTCATGGGTCGCCGGTCTGGAAGGAGCCGATCGTGCCTTCGATGTTGAATTCGCACGTGAAGCCACCTCGGCGGCCGACCTGGTAGGCCACTTGAACCTGATCCACCCGAACCGGATCCAGGTGCTTGGCAAACCCGAGATCCTCTACTACCAGCGGCTCGATGACGAACCGCGCAAGCGGCAGATGGGCGAGCTGATCCTGCTCGAGCCGCCTTTCCTGGTGGTGGCAGACGGCATGGAACCGCCGCCGGACCTTGAGTTGCGCTGCACGCGCTCGTCGACCCCGTTGTTCACCACGCCGGTGTCCTCGGCGGCTGTCATCGATCACCTGCGCCTGTACCTGTCGCGCATCTCCGCGCCGCGCGTGACCATGCACGGTGTGTTTCTCGACATCCTCGGCATGGGCGTGCTGATCATGGGCGAATCAGGCCTCGGCAAGAGCGAGTTGGGCCTGGAACTGATTTCGCGTGGTCATGGCCTGGTGGCCGATGACGCGGTGGATTTCGTGCGTCTGGGCCCTGACTTCATCGAAGGGCGCTGCCCGCCGCTGCTGCAAAACCTGCTCGAAGTGCGCGGGTTGGGCTTGCTCGATATCAAGACAATCTTCGGTGAAACCGCAGTTCGCCGGAAGATGAAGCTCAAGCTCGTGGTGCAGTTGGTGCGCCGCAATGATGGCGAGTTCGAGCGACTGCCGCTCGATTCGCAGTATCTCGACGTGCTCGGCCTGCCAATCCACATGGTGAAGATCCAGGTGGCGGCCGGCCGAAACCTCGCCGTGCTGGTGGAAGCCGCCGTGCGCAACACGATCCTGCGCCTGCGCGGCATTGATACGCTGCGCGACTTCATGGATCGCCAGCGCGCGGCAATGCAGGCCGACGTGGTCTCCCGCGGCCAGGGCCGGCTGCTTTAACCTTCCGATTCCGACCGTTTCATGACACGCCGGGGCGCTTGCAATTGCTTACAAGCACCCCGGCGTGTTGCGTCAACGCGCTTTGGACGCACACCGTTTTGTGCTTCAATGGGCATCGAGCCCAGTCCGGTACCGCCAGCCGCCAGACATTTCATAAGTCGGCGTGCGGCCTTGATGTGTTTCCACAGCCAGGAGAGAAGCATGAAGAAACTGATCGCGATGTGCGTGCTGGTTACCCCCCTGTTCGCCACGGGCGCATTTGCGCAGGGCGCTTCGGCCCCCGCCGCCGAGAAGTCGGGCAAGGCCCCGACCGCACAACAGGAAAAGATGTCGGCCTGTTCCAAGCAGAACAAGGGCAAGAAGGGCGATGACTACAAGAAGGCCATGAGCGATTGCCTGTCCGCCGCCCCGGCTGCCTCTGCGCCGGCCGCGCCGAAGACCCAGCAGGAAAAGATGTCGGCCTGCTCCAAGGAGAACAAGGGCAAGAAGGGCGACGACTACAAGAAGGCCATGAGCGATTGCCTGTCGAAGCCGGCAGCCTGATCACCGAATCTGGCAAATTCCCTTGAAATGATGGCGAATCGGTTGCGATTCGCCATTTTTCTTTGAAGCGGGCTGTCATGACGCCGCCATCACGCGATGCTATGCTTGCGTCGCTATGCGGATCATTCTCATCACCGGAATTTCCGGCTCCGGCAAGTCGGTCGCACTGAACGTCCTGGAAGATGCAGGGTACTACTGCGTCGACAACCTGCCGGCCCAGTTCATCCCCGCGCTCGCCAGCTATCTGGCCGAACAGGGCTACACGCACCTTGGCGTGGCCACCGACATTCGCAGCCGCGAATCGCTCGTGCGCCTGCCCGACACCGTGCGCGAACTGACCGCCAACCATCACGTACAGGTTCTGTTCCTGACCGCCAGCACCGACGCCCTGGTGCAGCGCTACTCGGAAACGCGCCGGCGCCACCCGCTGTCGGCACGCCTCGAAGCTGGTACGGCAACTGGCACGCCCAACGACACTTCGCTGATCGAGGCAATCGAGATGGAGCGCGAGCTTCTGAGCCCGCTTGCCGAATCCGCGCACCGTATCGACACCAGCAACGTGCGCACCAATACGCTGCGAAGCTGGATCAAGGAGCTGATTCACGAGGACAACAACCAGCAATTGACGCTGCTGTTCGAATCGTTCGGCTTCAAGCACGGCGTGCCCAGCGATGCCGATCTGGTGTTCGACGTGCGCTCGCTGCCGAACCCCTACTATGACCTGGCCCTGCGCCCGCTGACCGGCCGAGATGCACCGGTGATGGACTTCCTGCAAAGCCAGCCAATGGTACTGGCGATGGCCGAGGATATCCGTGCCTATGTGGAAAAGTGGCTGCCGAGTTTCATCGCCGATAACCGCAGCTACCTGACCGTCGCCATTGGCTGCACGGGCGGCCAGCACCGCTCTGTGTTCATTGCGGAAAGACTTGCCAACTATTTCCGGGCCCATGGTAATGTGATGGTCAGACACCGCGAGCTGGCCCCTGCTGGCTGACGCGCGGCCTGACGGACGCGGCGCCCCGCCGCCGTCCTGATCCTGGAGCCGGCTATCCGCATGTCGACCAATATTTCCGACGCCGCACCCGCGTCCGTGAATCTGGATGCACTGCCGCTGTTCCCGCTGCACACGGTCCTGTTCCCCGATGGCCGCCTGCCCCTTCGCGTATTCGAGAAGCGCTACGTCGACATGGTGCGCAACTGCATGCGCGACCAGGTCCCGTTTGGCGTCTGTCTGATTGCGAGCGGCGACGAGGTGGCGCGCCCCGGACACGCCACCGAGCCGGAGACCATTGGCTGCTTGGCCGAGATTTCGGACTGCAACATGGAGCAGCTTGGTGTCCTGCTGATAGAGACGCGCGGACGCCAGCGCTTCCGAGTGCTGTCATACACCACGCGCGATGACGGCCTGATCGTCGCCAGCGTGGAGTTGCTGCCACCCGATGTGATTGATTGCAAGCTGGAGCTGCTTGGCGAGTGCCTGGCCGCGTTACGGCGAATTGTGACCACGTTGCACGCGGAACAGCAGGACAAGTCCAAGCTGCCTTTTACCGAGCCCTATCTCTGGGACGACCCGAGCTGGGTGGCAAACCGGTTGTGCGAACTGCTGCCCGTGCCGCTCAAGGCCAAGCAGATGCTGATGGCACTGCCCGATGCCGGCATGCGCATCGAAATCGTGCATCGCTATATGCGACAGCACCACATTGTCTGAATCGGGCTCGAGGCTGATTCAGAATGAAGCGAAGCGGTTCTGGCTAGGGTGAAGCAGGGAATTCGGCCCGCATGCGGGGCCGCCTGCGTAACGGCATGCGCCTGTGAGCGCATGTGCGCCCTGCAAGGGCGGGGCCGCAGACAGTACAGGCGGTACGGCAAGGCCCCGCAACGACGCTAGAATCATTCTGAATCTGCCTCTAAAACAGCCCTGACCTCGCCTGGTCCTCTAGCAGCCTGCGCACCGGCGCGGGCGTGCCAAGCGCATCAAGATCGTCGAGCGATAGCCAACGGCTGGCGCCGTCACCGCGCATGGCAACGGCCGCGAGATCGACACGGATCGCGCGAATCAGCAGCCGGAAATGCGTAAATACATGGGTCAGTTCGCCAGCCAGGTACGCGCGAGTGGCGGAGCCATACGCACCGGCTGATGCCAGCGCCGCCTGCTCGGCCGCTTCCGCGTCGAACGGCACCATGTCGACCGTCATCTCGGGCAGACTCCACAGGCCGCCCCAGATGCCGCTGGCAGGCCGCAATTGCACGAGCACATCGCGCCCATGCCGGACGATCAGCATCACGCTACTGCGTTCAGGAATCGCCGCGCGCGGCTTCGGCGTCGGCAATAGCGCCGTAAGGTTGTCCCGCCGCGCGACGCAATCGGCCGATAGCGGGCAAGCCTCGGCATCGGCCAGGCACGCAGGCTTGCCACGCGTGCAGATCGTCGCGCCCAGGTCCATCAGTCCCTGCGTGTACGCCACCATATGCCCGGCCTGATGCGGCCCGGCCGGCGGCAGCGCCTGTTCGGCCAGCGCCCACATGCGGTTCTCGATCAGACGTTCGCCCGGATAGCCCTGTATGCCGAACATGCGTGCGAAGACGCGCTTGACGTTGCCGTCGAGAATCGGCGAGCGAACGCCCGCGCTGAACGCCGCAATTGCCGCCGCCGTGGAGCGGCCAATGCCGGGCAATGTCACGAGCACCGCCGGATCAGTCGGGAACACGCCGCCGTGGTCTTCCATCACGGATTTGGCACAACGGTGCAGATTGCGCGCGCGCGAGTAGTAGCCAAGCCCGGCCCAGAGCGCCATCACCTCGTCGGCAGGCGCCGCCGCCAGTGCGGAGACCGTCGGCAGCGCGGTCACAAAGCGCTGGTAGTACTCGATCACCGCGGCCACCTGGGTCTGCTGCAGCATGATCTCGGACAACCAGATGCGGTATGCGTCGCGCGTGTTCTGCCACGGCAGGTCATGCCGGCCATGCTGGCGCTGCCATGCCACCACACGCATGCCGAAATCGGGCGGCACGGCGATGGCTTCGGACACGGCGGGGGCGGCGGGGGACTTGCGGGGCATTGCAGGCTCTTGAAATGAAAAAGCGCCGCTCGCAGGCGGCGCCACATGATACACGCGAGCATTCCAATGCCACCGGCCCGCTCCCCTCTCCCACAAGTGGGAGAGGGGTTGGGGGAGAGGGTATTGAGGCTCAACTTGCGACTTGTCGTAGTTTGAACCGCCAGCCCTCTCCCCCGCCCCTCTCCCGCCATGCGGGAGAGGGGAGAAAGGCAACATCAAGCCGCGCGCGCCCTCTCCTCCTGCTGCGGCTCCACCAGCTTGCGCGCGAAGCTCTCGATCTTCGTGCTGCGCTCGTCCAGGCCGTTCAGCACCTCCTCCAGTTCCGAGATACGGGACTCCAGCGTATCGGTGGCCTCGTGGATGCGTTCGATCGAATCGACGCGGCGGCGCAACTGCTTCTGATGCTCGCGCACCTGGGCCTCCAGCGGCGTCATCACCGACTTGAGCCAGATCTCGATATCGCGATTGAGGTCGCGGAAGTTCTCGAGCACCCGGCTGGCCATCGTCGCAAATGCGTTCTGCACGAGTTGCGGGCGCGAACGCGTCAGCATGTTGACCGCGCCGAAGTGCGTATTCACAAGCTGCAGCGTTTCCTGCAACTCGGTGGTGTAGCGCGACGTGACGAACTGCATCGGGGACGGCAGCGTGAAGCCGTGCTCGGCGTTGAATCGCCGGTACATGCTGTCGACGAGCTGGTGCAGCCCGGCGATCCTCTGGTCCGCGTCGGTGATCAGCCCGGTGAGCTGGCCGAACAGTGCCTCCATGTCCTCGCGCAGGCCACGGGAGAAGAAGCGCTCCTTCATCTGTTCGCGCGCGTCGCGCATCGTGCGGCGCACGTCGCGCAGTTGCAGGCTCTTGATGATGTCCGCGCTATGGCGGCCAAAGACCAGCCGTAACGCCTGGAACTTCGCGATGCTCTGCTCGAACTCCTCCTTCTCGCTCTGCACACGCATCAGCATGTGCTTGACCATCGCGTGGTTCTTGCCGCGCAGACCGCGCAGTTCGAACAACTGCTCGACGATATCGCGCCGGCGGCTCTGCAGCAGTTGCTGCGCACCGCGCGACATCTCCTGCACCAGGCGCTGAACCTGGTCGGAAACAATATCGCGCCGCTGCGGGATGAGCTGGTCCGACAGCACGTGCTCGAACTGCAGCAGATTGCTGCGCACGAGCATCGTCTGGTCGTGGGTGACCTTGGCGACCAGGCCCTTCTGCGCCGAGACCGGATAGACACGCCGCTCCTCGATGCCCAGCGTCTGCGCGGTCGTGCGGACCTGGCGCGCAATCTCCATGGCGATCTCGGGCGACGACTTGAGCGGATCCCAGAGTCCGTCGATCTTGTTCAGCACGGCCAGGCAACCACGGCGATGGCCGGCGCCCACATGGGTGCGCCACAGGTCGAGGTCGCTCTTGGTCACGCCGGCGTCGGCCGCCAGCACGAACACCACCACATGCGCATCGGGAATCAGGCGCAGCGTCAGTTCCGGTTCGGTACCGATCGCGTTCAGACCCGGCGTATCCAGGATCACGAGGCCCTGGCGCAGCAGCGGATGCGGGAAGTTGATCACCGCATGGCGCCAGCGGGAAATCTCCACCATGCCGTCGGCGTCGACGGACCAGGCGGCATCCGGGTCGTTCTCGTTGTAGAGGCCCAGCGCCTCGGCATCGGCAGGCGTGACGCGCGTGGTTTCCACCACGTGCTGGAATGCTGCCAGCATGCCCTCGGGCGACGACGGGTCCAGCGGCACCGTGGTCCAGTGCGAGTTGGCCGAGCCGCGCTCCATGAAGTCGGCGGTGGAGGCGTCCTGCAGACGCGTCTCGATCGGCAGCAGCCGGATGCACGGCGGCTCATGCTCGTCGTAGCGCAGCTCGGTCGGACACATCGTCGTGCGGCCCGCCGATGACGGCAGAATGCGCCGGCCATAGTCGGCAAAGAAGATGGCGTTGATCAGCTCGCTCTTGCCGCGCGAGAACTCGGCAATGAACGCGACCTTGAGCCGGTCGCTCTTGAGCACGTTCTGGATGCGCTGCGCGCGGTCTTCCGCGGTAGCGTCATGGAGATCGTACTGCTGCAACCAGGACTGGAATTCGGCGAGAGATTGAAGAACCCCGGTTCTCCAGGCGCCATATTGTTCAAATTGATGTGCGAGGCTCGTCATGGAGTGATTCGCTTTTTCGGCTCGGATTTATAGGTTTCGGGCTCGTACTGCACGCCTTGACTCCCAGGGATGTTCTGCTGACCCTGCAGTCCCGGGGCAAGTCGCCGTGCCAGGTCCATGCCCCATCGGCGGGGGTAACCGACACGTTTTGTAACTTTTTATGTCTGCGCACACGATACAGGTTTCTTGCGCGATTTTGTGGAATTCGCGCCCCTTGTTGCGTTCCTGTGGTCCGAGTGTTGCGCCGACCCATCGGCAATCTATTTCAACAATGTATCGGCAGCGGTTTGCCACGCGTCAGGCGGCGCCGGGCGCGGCCCGGAACCGGGGCGGGAACTCAGTGCTGGCAGTGCGGGCAATAGAACGTGGAGCGTTGTCCCTGCACGATCTGGCGGATCGGAGTGCCGCAGACGCGACAAGGCTCGCCGGCACGGTCGTAAACCAGGCAGTCGAGCTGGAAGTAGCCGCTGCTGCCGTCGCTGCCGACGAAGTCGCGCAATGTGCTGCCGCCGCGCGCTATCGCCTCGGACAGCGTCTCGCGCACCGCATGCGCCAGCTTCTCGCAGCGTGCCAGGCTCAGGCGCCCGGCGGGCGTGGTCGGGCGGATGCCGGCGCGAAACAGGCTCTCCGAGCAGTAGATATTGCCGACCCCGACGACGATCTCCCCCGCCAGCAGCGCCTGCTTGATCGCCACGGAACGCCCGCGCGTCAGCCGATGAAGCCAGACGCCATCAAAGCGCGGATCGAACGGTTCGATGCCAAGGCGTCGCAGCAGCGGGTGCTCGGGCAGGTCCGATTCGGCAAGCGGGGTCCAGAGGATCGCGCCAAAACGGCGCGGGTCGCGGAAGCGCAGGACGATGCGAGAGGCCCCGGCTGCACCAGCGGCATTGGTTGCGGGCGCCAGCACCAGGTCCAGGTGATCGTGGGCGCCCGGCGCGGGCGGGTCGGGATAGACGCGCAGCGTGCCCGTCATGCCCAGGTGCACGAGCAGCCAGCCTGGCGCGGCATCCTGGGGGTCCCCGGCATCGCCGCCGGCGTCGGCGGGGGGCAGGCATTCCAGCAGCAAATACTTGCCGCGCCGCTCGACGCGCCCAATGGTCCGGCCGGTCAGGCGCGCCTCCAGTTCCGGCTCGACAGGCCAGCGCAAGCCGCGGTGGCGCACGGTCACGTCGACGATGCGGCAACCCACAACATGCGGCACCAAACCGCGCCGCGTGACTTCGACTTCCGGCAATTCAGGCATCGCGCCACATCTCCCGGCCGGTTTTCGGCCCGCTCAACCCACTTCTCAAGAACCTCTTGCCTGCTTTTCCGATCCAACGAGGCAGGATTTTCCCTGTCTTAAAACCAATTTTCGGCCGCATTGTGCGGGTTGCCGTACGTAGCCACCCTTCAGGCGCCGTGCGGGGCAAGCAGGGCATTGTAGCGGCAGGCTACAATGCCTCCATCCACTGCAACGCCCCCGCGCGCCGGAGCATCGATTTCATGCTGGACTTTTCTTTCGTCCTTTCAGGCCATGCGCCCGGAATCCTCGCAAATGAACGCATTTACTGACATCGATCCGACGGACTCGCCCGCCGGACGTTTCCGTCGCCATGCACGCGCCCTGGGCGTGGCCGCGTGCCTGGCGCTCGCTTCGCTTGCCGCCCATGCCGGCCCCGCCACGGTTGCCCAGAACGATGAGGAGATCATCGAGATCCCGGCGCCGTCGGCTCACGCGCAGCGAACGCCGCTGCCCGATGTCGCGCTGTCGCCGGACATTCTCTATCGCGTGCTCGCGGCGGAGATCTCCCTGCAGCGCGGGCTGGTCGGCACCGCGTACCGAACCTACCTGGACCTGGCCCGCGAAACACGTGACCCGCGGCTGGCCCAGCGAGCTACCGAAATCGCCTTCAACGCGCGCAGTTCCCAGCAGGCTCTGGATGGCGCCCGGCTCTGGGCGGAACTCGCGCCCAAGTCACCGGCCGCCCGCCAGGTCCTGTCGACGCTGCTCGTCCTGAACGGGCGCTGGGAAGAAGCCGAGCCGCTGCTGATCCGCGAGCTCGCGTCGGCGCCAACCGCGCATCGCGGCGACGCCATCCTGCAACTGCAGCAGCAAATGTCGCGCACGACTGATCCGGTCGGTGCGGTCGGCGTGCTCCAGCGCATTACCGCCGGCGAATCGAAGCTGCCGGAAACCCATCTGGCCCTGGCGCGTGCGCGCGAGGCCGCCGGGGACAATGCGGGCGCCCAGACCGAACGCGATGAAGCCCTGCGGCTGAAGCCGGACCTGGAAGCCGCCGCACTGATGTCCGCCGAAATGCAGGCCGATACCGCGCCGGACAAGTCGATCGCGATCATGAAGCGCTTCCTGGCCAAGTCGCCGTCATCGGTGAACGGCCACATCACGCTTGCGCGGCTCTATCTGCAACAGAACGACATCGAGGCCGCGCGCGCGGAGTTCGAAGTGATGCGCAAGGTCGCCCCGACCGACCCGCGAGTGCCGCTGGCGCTGGGCCTGACCAGCCTGCAGGCGCGCAGCTATGACGATGCCGAACGCTATCTGAAGGAATACCTGCAGATGGCCGAGAAGTCGCCGGCCGCGAACCCCGACATCGCTTACCAGTACCTCGCGCAGATCGCGGAGGAAAAGAAGGACTACGCCGCCGCGATCGACTGGCTCGACCGCATCGAAGACAGCCGCCTGACCCTCGCCGCGCAGGCCAAGCGCGGGCAGTTGCTGGCGCGCATGGGCAAGCTCGACGACGCCCAGGCCGTGTTCGGCGACATGCTGGCCGATGCCGAGGACATCGCCGATCCGACACAGCGCGCCCTGCGCATGGCCGCGATCCGCCAGGCCGAGGTGGCCGCGCTGATGGACAGCAAGTCGTATGACCGCGCCCGCAAGGTGCTGGACGAGCGCATCAAGGCCGAGCCGGACAACGCTGACTGGATCTACGAACTGGCCATGCTCGACGAGCGCGAAAAGCACTACGAAAGCATGGAGCGCGGCCTGCGCAAGGTCATCGCGCTGCAGCCCGATCAGAAACAGGGTTACAACGCGCTGGGCTATTCGCTGGCCGATCGCAACGAACGCCTGCCTGAAGCCCGCAAGCTGCTGGAACGCGCTTCCGAGCTCGGTCCGGACGATCCGTACATCATGGACAGCCTGGCCTGGGTCAAGTATCGCCAGGGCGAACTGCAGCCGGCGGCCGAACTGCTCAAGAGCGCGTTTGCCAAGGCCCCCGAGGCCGAGATCGGCGCGCACCTGGGCGAAGTGCTCTGGCAACTGGGCCAGCGCGACGAGGCGCGCAGGACGTGGAACGAGGCGGCGAAGGCTGAACCCGACAACCAGACGTTGATCGACACACTGCGCCGCTACAACCAGAACGTGCTGCTCTCGAAGTAATCCGACGTCATCCGCTTTGCACGGCAATGCCAACGCCCGGGCCATGCGCCCGGGCGCATCGTTCTGGCGCACGCCTGTCCTCTCCATCACATGACCATGCTCCGATCCCGTCGCCTGGCCCTGCTCTGCGCGGCCGCACCGCTCTGGCTGGCCGCGTGCGCCAGCGTCACGCCGACGCGCGGCTTCGATGCCGGCGAATCCACCCATAGCGCGCAGTACTCCGGCCGATTCGCCGCCAGCTACGTTCGCTATGGCCGCAACGAAGGCGTACAGGGCAGCTTCCGCTGGCAGGAACAGGGCCGTAACGTGCGGCTCGACCTCGTTTCGCCGCTCGGCCAGACCCTCGCCATCGTCACCGCCACGCCGTCCGGCGCCACCCTCGACCTGCCCAACGAAGCACCGCGCAACGCGCCGGAAGTGGACAGCCTGATGGAAGAGGCGCTTGGCTTCTCGCTGCCGGTATCGGGCATGCGCGACTGGCTGCACGGCCGCCCCGCGCCCGGCGCGCCATCGAACATCACGCGCGGCGCGGACGGCCGTCCGGACACGCTCAGGCAGAGCGGCTGGACCGTGCGTTACGTGGCCTGGCAGGATGCCGCCGAAGGCGCCTCCACATCGGCTACACTGCCGCGCCGCATCGACATGGCGCGCGACGGCAACGAATCGCCGCTCTCGGTGCGGCTCGTCATCGACCCGGAGAACAAGCAATGACCGTCGGCGCCGCCCTGCCGCCACCGGAGCTGCGCGACTGCCCAGCGCCCGCCAAGCTCAACCTGTTCCTGCACGTGACCGGCCGCCGCCCGGACGGCTATCACACGCTGCAGACCGTGTTCCAGCTCATCGACTGGTCGGACACGCTGCACTTCCGTCGCCGCGACGATGGTGTGATCGCACGGGTCACCGACATCCCCGGCGTGCCGGCCGACACCGACCTCGTTGTCCGCGCGGCCCGCGCGTTGCAGCAGGCCAGCGGCAC
The DNA here is from genome assembly GCA_019236395.1 of Cupriavidus sp. Classification (GTDB taxonomy): domain Bacteria; phylum Pseudomonadota; class Gammaproteobacteria; order Burkholderiales; family Burkholderiaceae; genus Cupriavidus. Next base: position 2,136 of record JAFAJB010000253.1, on the reverse strand, counting down.
GCGCTTCGGCGCGGACATTGCCATCGACAAGATCCTGCCCATGGGCGGCGGCATTGGTGGCGGATCGTCGGACGCGGCCACCACGCTGCTGGCGCTGAATCGCCTCTGGGGGGTCGATCTGCCGCGCGCCGAGCTGATGCGCATCGGCCTCTCGCTTGGCGCCGACGTGCCCGTTTTCGTGTTCGGACAGAACGCGTTTGCCGAAGGCGTGGGCGAGGAACTGACGCCCGTGGCGCTCCCCGAGAGCTGGTTCGTCGTCATCCATCCGCGTCAGCATGTACCGACTGCATCAATTTTTTCTGATGAACGCTTGACAAGGGATTCACCGATCTCTATAGTTGCGGACTTCGCTGCTTGCACAAACAAATTCGCTTTCGGTCGCAACGACTTGCAAGCGATAGCAACAGCGAAGTTCGGCGAAGTTGCCCGAGCCCTTGAATGGCTGAGACAGTACAGTCAGCATGCAAGGATGACCGGTTCCGGAGCCTGCGTTTTTGCCCGTTTCGAAGACGAGCAGACTGCGCAGAAGGTGATGGAAAGGTTGCCATCCGAATGGGATGGCAGGTGTGTGAGAAGTTTGTCACATCATCCGCTCGCAACATTCGCGTAGCAGGTTTTCGTTTGGCGAAGTGCTGAAGTAAAGTTTGGCGCTGCGACAGACGTTAAAGGTTGTGTAGGGGAGTCGCCAAGTTGGTCAAGGCACCGGATTTTGATTCCGGCATTCGAAGGTTCGAATCCTTCTTCCCCTGCCATTACTTCCTATAGTGTCCAAGACGGACATGCAGAAATTCGCTACCGGCATCTGCCGGTAGCGCAAAGCTCCCCCAGCAGCAAGACAGGTGCCCCGAATGAGCGTCGAAGGCTTGATGGTATTTACCGGCAACGCCAACCCTAAACTCGCGGAGGCTGTTGTACAGCACCTCGGCATTCCGCTGGGCAAAGCTCTGGTCGGCCGTTTCTCCGACGGTGAAGTCCAGGTAGAAATCCAGGAAAACGTTCGCGGCAAGCACGTCATCGTGCTGCAGTCCACCTGCGCGCCGACCAACGACAACCTGATGGAACTGATGGTGATGGTCGATGCGCTCAAGCGCGCCTCGGCACGCAGCATCACCGCCGCCATGCCCTACTTCGGCTATGCCCGCCAGGATCGCCGCCCGCGTTCGGCGCGCGTGGCCATCTCGGCCAAGATCGTGGCCAACATGCTGGAAGTCGCCGGCGTGGAGCGCGTGCTGACGATGGACCTGCACGCTGACCAGATCCAGGGCTTCTTCGACATCCCCGTTGACAACATCTACGCATCGCCGGTTCTGCTGGGCGACCTGCGCGAGAAGAACTACGGCAATCTGCTGGTGGTGTCTCCGGACGTCGGCGGTGTGGTGCGCGCGCGTGCACTCGCCAAGCAACTCAACACCGACCTCGCCATCATCGACAAGCGTCGCCCGAAGGCCAACGTGGCCGAGGTGATGAACATCATCGGTGAAGTCGAAGGCCGCAACTGCGTGATCATGGACGACATGATCGACACCGGCGGTACGCTCTGCAAGGCAGCCCAGGTGCTCAAGGAGCGCGGTGCCAAGCAGGTGTTCTCGTACTGCACGCACCCGGTGCTGTCGGGTGGCGCGGCTGCCCGCATTGCCGATTCGGCGCTGGATGAAGTGGTGGTGACCGACACCATCCCGCTGCGCGAAGACGCCATCAAGTGCGGCAAGATCCGCCAGCTCTCGACCGCCCCGCTGTTGGCCGAGACCTTCACCCGCATCGTGCGCGGTGACTCGATCATGTCGCTGTTTGCTGAATAATTCAGCAAACGTACGGGCCCCTGTTATAATTTAAGGCTTTACCGCAGAAAACGTCGACTAGACGGCACTTCTGCGGTGTCTGCGGGGCGCAATATGGCGCCCCGTTCACCAGACGGCTTGGTCGCGAGTCGTCTTTTTCGTTTGGAGCAATCATGAAAGTTGTCGCTTTCGAGCGTAGCGTTCAGGGCACTGGTGCGAGCCGCCGCCTGCGCAACGCCGGTAAGACCACGGGTATCGTTTACGGTGGCGAAGCAGCCCCGCAAAAGATCGAACTCGATCACAACGCCCTGTGGCACGCCCTGAAGAAGGAAGCGTTCCACTCGTCGATCCTCGACCT
>JAFAJB010000211.1 GCA_019236395.1 Cupriavidus sp. | reverse complement strand
CATGCCCTCGCAGCGGGCCTGCAGCACGGTCGTGACGTAGTTGAGGCCGCCCATGGTCGTCGCGACGATGAAGATCAGCAGCGAGACAAGCATCAGGATGATGCCCCATTCATAGCCAGGCGTACCGGGCAGGATGGCCTGCGGCGGGTAGAGTGTCCAGCCTGCCCCGGTGGGTCCGCCCGGCACGAAGAAGCTGGCCAGCAGCACCAGCACGGAAAGGAAGTAGACCCAGAAACTGAGCATGTTCAGGAACGGGAACACCATGTCGCGGGCGCCCACCATCAGCGGAATCAGGTAGTTGCCAAAGCCGCCCAGGAACAGCGCCGTCAGCAGGTAGATCACCATGATCATCCCGTGCATCGTCACGAACTGGTAGTAGCGGTTGGCGTCGATGAAATCGAATTTTCCGGGAAAGCCCAACTGCATCCGCATCAGGTTCGACAACGCCACGCCCACCAGCCCAACCACGATGGCGACCAGCGTGTACTGCACCGCAATCACCTTGTGATCCTGGCTCCAGATATAGCGCGTCCAGAAACTCTGCGGGCCGTGGTGGACAGCATCGTCGGCGTAGGCCATCTCTCAATCCCCCGATCTCTGACTTCGCGGCCGGCCGCTATTTGCCGGCCTGGGGCCCACCAGCGGCCCCGGTGCCCAACGAACGGATATAGGCCGACAGCGCCACCACGTCGGCATCGGTAACCGGCAGCTTGGGCATGACCGGGCCGAACCCCTTGACGATGCGAGCTTGCGGCTCCTCGATCTCCTCCTTCAGGAACGCATCGTCCACGTTTGCGCTGCTACCGTCGGAGAACGTCTGTGTGCTGCCGTACAGGCCCTTCCATGTCGGCCCGACACCCGGGCTGCCATCGACACTATGACAGCCGGCGCACCCCTTGCTCTGCGCCAGCGCGCGCCCCTGTGCAACAAGATCGGCGCCCCCCGCGGGGCCCGCGCCAGGCGCCGCCGGCATGGCGGCCTTCACCTGCGTCATCGCGAACGTCTGCTGCTTGCTCAGCCAGGCATCGAATGCCGCCTGGTCCTCGACCACGACATGTCCGCGCATGTTGTAGTGACCCACGCCGCAAAGCTGCGCGCAGAGGATGTCGAAGCGGCCGGCCTTGGTCGGCGTAAACCAGAACGAGGTCACCATACCCGGCACCATGTTCATGCGCGCGCGGAACGGCGGCACATAGAAATCATGCAGCACGTCCTTGGAACGCAGCAACACCTTGATCGGGCGGTTCAGCGGCAGATGCACCTCGGGGCCCAGCACCAGGACGTTATCCTGGCCGTTGGGATCGTCCGGGTTCAGCCCGAGCGGGTTGGCGCCACTGACGAATCGCGGGTCGCTGGTACCGAGCTGGCCACTTTTGCCGGGGAAGCGGAACGCCCACTGCCACTGCTGCCCCACCACCTCGACGATCATCGCCTCGCGCGGCGGCCGTACGTAATCGGCATAGACGATCAGGCCGGGCGCCAGCAGCGCCATGATGCCGACCGCCGTCAGACCGACCAGCCAGAGCTCCAGCTTCGGGCTTTCCGGTTCATACGCCGCACGATGTCCCTCGCGGTGGCGGAAGCGCCAGACGATGTATCCGACCAGCAGGTTGATGACAACGAAGAAGAGACCGGTGATGACGAGGGTAATGGTCAGCGTATCGTCCATCTGTTTCCAGTTGGACGCCAGCGGCGTCGCCCACCACGGGCTCACGAAGTGAAAGAGCACCGAAGCGACGACGATGATGACGAGTGCGATGGCGATCGCCATATCCACCCTCCTCCACGCGGGCAGAAAGCCGCGAGGAAAGCGCAAACTGCGCAGGTGGATTAAGACTAGTGCATCGTTTCAGGTCACTGCAAGGCGACATTGGCCCATTTCACGTGCGCCAGGCCACGGGGCATCGCAACAAAAAATGGCGGAGGGGAAGCTTCCTTCCCGATCCGCCATCGTGGCCGCGCGCGGCCCCGTGTAGTGGCAAAGCGCGCGTGCAACCTTTACATCAACATGGTGTATCTAGCCGCGCATCCAGTGCGCGCTAGTGCGATACATCACGCGACTCCAGCTTCCAGTAACAGAGCGCAATGGCCATGCCGAAGATCAGGTGGCCCGCCAGCGTATACCAGCCACGTACATCGATGAACCAGGGGAACGCGCTGGTCATCACGTAGAAATTGAACAGGTACACGACCAGGCCGAACACGGCGCCCACCAGCATGGACATGCGTACGCTCGAATCAAGCTGGAACGGTGCGATGATCGCGCACAGCACGCAGCCGAGTACTGCACCAAGCACGAAATGGATGATCAGGGCCGCCGTCACGGTGCCAACGCTGAAGAACGAATTCTGCAGAACGTCGCGCCCCATCACGATCGCGGCGATCATGCGCGTGGTGCCCCACGGGTGCACACCGGTCACCATCGACGACCAGAACAATTCCACGACCAGCAGCAGCGCGCCCGCCGCCAGCCCCGATACGGCGGCCGCCGTCCAGTCCGGCAGGCGACGCACGTAATGGTGCGAATGCATGTGTAGTTCCATAGCGTCCTCCAGTCTCTTTCGGGTGGCCCCGTGCGTCCAGCATAGGACACCTGCCACCGATACGACTGACGCTGCAGGAAAGCTGAGTGGGAAACGCCACAGCGTGCGTTGCCCACGATACAAACCGCCCGCATGGAAGTCTCTGGGGCGATACACGGGGCGCGCAAGATGCATCAAACGATGCGGGACAACCCCAAGTGACCCAGCCTTGTATTCGCCACACAGTGCCTATACTGGAAGTACAAAGAAGCAAGACAGGAGACCGCCATGCTGCATCTTCAGTTACAGGCGCATGATCTTGTATTCCTGATCCCCATGGCACTCGTCGGCCTGCTGGCGATGAGCGCGATTCCAGTTGCCGCCAAGGCGCTGCGCATCAGCTGCCGTTGCGCAGGCGCGATCATCGGGGTACTGCTTGGGGTGTTGGTGCTGGAGGCATTGCCGCTGCTGATCTAGCGTTCACCGCTATCGGCCAAGGCGCCTGTTTGAGAGAGAAGGAGGCGCGATGTCTCTACCTGTGCTCGCCGCCATCATGGTGGCGCTACTGGTCGTGACCGTCAGTACGGCCTTGTGGCGCTGCAGCCACCCGTACCGCATACGCTATACGCGCTGCGCGCGCCGGCGGCAGCGCGCCGGCATCTGCCGGCCCGACGCGCGACACTGAGTCGTGACTTCTTAAGTCGTTACTTCAGATCTCGAACATCGAGAAATCGCCCTTGCCCACATCGCATTCCGGGCAGCGCCAGTCTTCCGGGATGTCTTCCCATCGCGTGCCCGGCGCAATACCTTCCTCGGGCAAGCCCACCTCTTCGTCATACACCCAGCCGCAAATCAGGCAAACCCAGGTCTTGTAGGCTACTGCTTCTGCTTCCTGCTGCACATCTCGCTCCCGATATGGATTTTAAGTTCGGGGCGCATGATACGCGGTTTTCGGTGACGACCCTCCTGCCGGCGTCCGAGACAATCGTTCAAACGCCGGCAGGTGCCGTTACTGACGGATCGAGAAATCGACGCGATTGGGGGCGCCCTTGTCCTTGATTCCTTCGGCGCTGAGCTTCGGCGCGGTCAGGAACAGCCTTGTTTCGGGTATCTTGCCGTCGCGCTCGAGCGATTGCTTGACCACCAGTGCCCGCTGGTCGGCCAGCGCACGCAGCTCGGTGTCGGTCACCGGCGCGTGTTCGAGCAGCAGCTTCTCCATTTCGGCAGGTGGCAGCGACTTGGTCAGACCGATGAAGTTGCGCGGCTTCTTGAACGATTCGCGCTTGTACACGGCCTCCAGGTACTTCGGATACTCCTGCTTGGAAACAGTGACATCGGCCCCCTGTTCACCGCCCTCGCCTTCCTCTGCCTGATCGCCAGCCTGCGCCGAGCGACGCAGATCGCGCTGCTTGGCTTCGGCAATGCGCTGGTTCAACCAGACGCGGCGCGCACCGTCAGCATCGGTGGCCGGATCGATACGGCCGCTTATCTCAAGCTTGAGCGACGGCCGCTCTTCGAGTGCGCGGCCGATGGTCTCGATCTTCTTGCGCGCGTCGTCGGTCAGCGTGGACGAGCCCGGCGCGAACTCGATATAGCCCAGTTCTTCCGCGTTACCGCCGAACGCATGTGCAATCAACGCGAACGGCGAGGTAATCGCCTTGGCGATCAGGTTCCCGATCACACGCAGAATCACGCCGCCGATACTGAACTCCGGGTCCGACAAGGACCCCGAGACCGGCAGGTTGATGTCGATGACACCATTGCGATCCTTGAGCAGCGACACCGCCAGCAGCACCGGCAGCTTGACCGCATCGGGGCTGTCCACCTTGTCTCCAAACGTGAGCTGGTCCAGATACAAGTGGTTCTTCGCGTCAAGCTTGCCGTTCTCGATCTTGTACGCCACATCGACGGTCAGCTTGCCCTTGGTGATCGGATACCCCGCGTACTTGGCCGCGTATGGTGTCAGGCGCGTGAGTTCCACGCCCGACGCCTTGGCTGCGATATCGAGGAAGAGCTGCTCGCCAAGCGGATTGACCTTGCCGCTGATGCTGACGGGCGCATCGTCGTCGAGCCGGCCGTCGAGCGCGATGTCAGCGGGAGTCGGGTCACCGGAGGAGACCTTGGACACCGAACCCTTCATGCCGGTCAGGTTGGCCGAGTAGTTCGGCTGGATGAAGAAATCCGAGAAATTGATATTGCCCTTGTCGATCGACACGCCGCCCAGGCGAATCTGCGGCTTCTGCGCCGGTGCGGGCGCGGCTTCTGGCTTGGCCTCCGGTGCCGACGCGGGGTTCGCCTGCGTCAGACTGGTCGACGGCGCCGGCTGGCCCTTCGCCGCGCCGCCAGCCATGACGTCCTGCAGGTTCAACCGGCCATTGGCATTCAGGATCACTCGGGCGTAGAAATCGGACAGCGCCACGTTGTTGACGCCAAGCTGCAGCGGCCCCTTCGCATCGTTCATGTTGAAGTCGATGCCGCTGACAGCCAGCGTGCGCCAGCGCAGGAAGTCGTCTCCCGTGACGCGGTCCACCGTGCGCACATTGCCGGCCACCACGTTGCCATTGAACCGAACCGCCATCGGCTTGCCGGCCGGTGCTTCATAGGCAACCTTGCCCTTGAGGGTCAGGGCCCCGCTGCGCAGCGCGGCGTTGAAGCGATCAGCCATGTAAGGTTGCAACGGCGCAATATCGAGTTCACGCAGGTCGAGTTGCAACTGTGCGGCCGGACCGGTCGGCATGACCTGCCCGTCGATATTCATCACGCCGCGGCGCCCGCTTTCCGCGTGCAGCTTCATGGGCACCGGCGCAGGCGAGAGCGGCCAGGTGACCGTGCCTGTGTTGAGCCCGATATTTCGGAACTGGTGAATGACCGGGCGGCCGCGATTGGCATCGGCCGGCTCGTAGTCGGCCAGCCGCGCGGAGCCGCCGTCCACGGCAACCTTGCCAACGCGGACCTTCCAGCCCTGTGGCGCAGGCGCCGCCGCGCCGCCATTCGTCGGTGCTTTAGCCGCCGCCGGGCCACGCGTCTGCGTAGCGGTGCTGGCCGCCGACTGCACGGCCCAGATGCGTGCCATTTCCAGCAGTTGCCCCTGATGGTCACGCGTGGCCGCGATCTGCGGCTGGACCAGCGAAACTTGCGCGGTTTCAAACGTCTGTTTGGCCAGGTCGAGTTGGATGTCGTCCAGCACGAGCTTGTCGGCCTTGAGCAGCGGCAGGTTGGCGCCCTCGGTATCGGCCACGCGCCGCGCGGTGCGTGGCCCACGCTGCGTGCGGTCCTTGCGCGCAGGCGCCGGCGCCGCCTCGGCCTTCGCCGTATTGTCTGCGTCGCTGGCTGCCGCCGCTGGCGACGTGGGCACGTTGACCGGCTCGCGCGTGGCCACGTAGACCGGCGACAGTTCGATGCGGGACTTCTCCAGCGTGAACTGGAACACCGGCTGCGACCACGCCATCTTGTAGTTCAGCGTGGCGTTGACGCCGGTGTCGCCAAACTGGCTGCGCAACGCGTTTGGCCACCAGGCCGCGAATCCCTGCGGACGCACGCCGGCGGTTTCCAGCGTACCGTTCAGCGTGCCTTGCTTGAGACTGAGCTCGCCCGTGTGCTTGATCGTCTGGCCCTCGGCGACCGTGATCGCGGCATCGAGCTTGGCCGGCTTCTCACCACTGCTGACCAGGTCGGCAATATCGACGTTCACGGGGCCGATATCCAGCTTGCCGGGGCCCGATGGCGCGAGGGCGTCGGCAACACCGAACTTCGCGTCCTTGACCGTGATCCGGTCGACCGCATAGGACCACGGCACCTCCTCTGCCTTGGGCGGCGCCTGCGCGCCGGAAGCGGCGGGCGCGGAAGCAGACGCAGGCGCTTTTGCTGCCGGCGTCTGGGCACGCGTCGTCTTCATGGCCTCCGGCAGGAACGCCGTTGCCAGGTCCAGCGTGCCGTCGGCGCGGCGCTGCGCCTGCAGGCCAAAGCCGTCAAGTTCGATGCTCTTGACATGCGCCTTATGGGCCAGCGGCTCCACGCGATCGAGATCGACCGCCAGGCGCCCCGCCTTGATAAGTGGCGCGCCGGCATGGGTCACCAAGTCGGCCTCGCGCAGCGCAATGGTCCCCGACACGTACAGGTCCTGCTTGTCCTTCTGCTGGCGGAAAACGACGTTGAGCCGCGTGTCGACCAGCCCACCCTTGACCTCTGCGTCCTTGAGCCGTGGCGCGAAC
>JAFAJB010000179.1 GCA_019236395.1 Cupriavidus sp. | reverse complement strand
TTCACCTTACGTACGTTTGTGGCTGTGCTCATGCTCTCCGTCGAGACCGACTTGCTGCCACGGTGGCTCAGCTTCGCCACGCTGAATCCCGTGCTTGCCGCAATTCTGGGGGGCGTACTGCTGGGCAATGGATTCCTGATTCTCTTCCGGCACAAGGCAAGTCTCGGCGGTGTCGGCATCCTTGCGCTCGTGCTTCAGGAACGGCGCAACTGGCGTGCCGGCCATATCCAGATGGCCGTGGATGCGGCGATCGTCGCAGCAGCCCTGCTGACCGTTCCATGGCCGCGCGTCACTCTCTCCATTGTCGGTGCCGTTGTCCTCAACTTCGTGCTGGCAACCAATCACCGCCCGGGACGCTACGTGGCCCAGTGACTGCCGTTCCGGCAACATGCTGGATACGAGGCGTGGCGGGCGTCCGGATATCAGCTGGGTACGCGCCGGATCACCGGTGGCTTCCAGGTGCCATTGAGGGCTTCCGGCCCCGGCAGATACATGCGAAGGTTCATCGAAAAGCTGCCTGATGCCGGCGTGGGCAACCAGTTGGACTCCGCGCCTGTGGGCTGCTGATGCTGGAGTACCAGATCCAGTGAGCCATCGGCGTTGTACTTCAGCGGATCGCGATCACCGATGGCGAAACGGTTGATGGAATTGGATGCGAAGAACTGGCGATCGTTGTACATCGTCAGGGACCAGAACGCGCGTGCAGGCGGCAACTGCTCCCGGTCGAAGTGGATGACGTACTTCGCCGCGCTGTCAAAGGGCTTGCCTTCAGCATCCACCATCGCAAACGGATAGAGCGCGTCCTCGACCGTGTTGGCGCCGAGGCCGGCAAACGCAATCATCGCCCGACGGAGGTAGTCGGTCCCGTAGGTGCCGATCGGATTGGCAATCATTCTCCAGCCGTTTGCCACGGAACCGGCGCGAGGTAGCGCCGCCACAATCAGCGAGCGCCCCGCGGCCGGCGCCGCCCGCAACGCGGCCTGCGAATCCGGTGGCAAGCGGCTCAGATCAAAATCCTGCCCTGGCACCAGCCCGAGGCGCGCGATGCGGGCAAGAATCGGGAAGTCGTTGGCATGCGGCGGATTGGCCTTCAGCAGCCGGGCGAACGTTGCAAAGTAGGTGTCCGCGTCCATCCTTGCCACCTGCTCCACGGGGGCCGTCATATCCTGCTGTGGGTTGACGGTGCCCTTCGGGGGTACATAGCCGGGCTTGCCCCATGCACTGAGCGGCGTGGCCCTGAGACCGGCCTGGAATTTGTGGACAGATGCGTAGTCGGCAACGCCATTGGTCTGCGTGCGACCGATCATCCAGCCTATCCCTGTTGGTGATACGTAGGCGGGCATGCCGGCCGGAAGCTTGCCTTGCCACTGCGGGCCGACAATCGCGAACTGCTGCGCGCCATTGCCGGTGGTCCGCGTACCGGGCGAAGTAAAGACGTCCGTCCACATATCGAGCGCTGGCAGCAGATAGTAGCGCCCACCGGAGTCCGGCACGGAGACGATGAGCGGCTCACGCGTGACGTCGAACCATAGTACTGAGTACAGCGTGTCCGCATTCGGGCGAACTACCGCATCAAACTTGTCGTCCGGAAAAGCGGTCGCGTGCGCAAACTGGTTCATCGGCGCACGGATGCGGCTGGAATCGGGCGCTGCGACATTGGTGGAAACGCGTCGCGTCACCTCCATCAGCACCATTGGATAGGCGTAGATGTAGGCCTCTGTGGCAATTTCCCGTGCATCGTCGGCGCTCGGCGGGGCAGTGGCTGCGCCGGCGGTTGCCTGAACCTGAAGTGCGGCCGACCCAAGCAGCACGCAAAGAATACGCCCAAGCCACGGCGTGCGAGTCCATGCAATCATGTCTCCTCCTGTGTTTTCCGTAAGCGCTACGATCTTGTTCCTGGCAGTCCCAGGCAGTCGGGAAGATCAGCCCTCGAAGGTAGACAAGTCCTTGGGCTTGATGCCGTTGGCCTCGCAGTAATTGAGGTAGCGGTCCATCGACGTCTTCCAGTTCTCGACGGCGATGATGTTGTCCTTGTCGTCCAGGTACAGCAGCTCACCGGTCACGATGTTGAAAGTGATGATCTCCGGGCCTTCGACATAGGCTGCCGCCGGCGTGTGCCGCGTGGAGGCGGTCTCGTACACGACGCTGCCGGCGTGGGCGATCCAGTCATGCTCCTTGTATCGCCAGCTTCCCTGAACGGTGTAGACGATCACTGTGCCGGTGTGATGATGACGTGACATTTCCATGCCTGCGGGCGCCTTCAGCAACGTAATGGTTTCCCCCCGTACCGGATCGATCTTGAAGTACTTGATCATCACGTCGTTGCTATAGGGCGCGAACGGCATCCAGGGGGTATCGTTGCCGTCCAGGCAACCGGTGTTGATCGATTCGAACAGCATGGGTGTCTCCGGTGGTGTCGCCCCATCTAGGACGGCAGGGCGCTCATCGGACTCCATTCTGGGTAGCCCCCTCCGTCCTGGCTTGTCATTTTCGGACAGCGATCTATCATTTTCAGACAACGTTCCAGCCACCCTGCTGCGCCACTTTCCACCGTCGGTCGATGAAAGCCCCCGCCCCTCCGCTATTGCCGGCCCGCTATCTCCTGCTAATGGGGGATTACCTCAAGTCAGTGGGTACCTCGCTGGACGAGTTGCTGCACGCACTTCGCGTTGATCCCGACCAGCTCGCGGGAACGGATTTCGGCCTGACCACAAAGCAGATCGATTGCTTGCCGGCAGAAGCGCTGCGCTTGACCGGGCATAGTGACTTTGGCTTCGAATGGGGTTGCCACCTCAAGCTGAATTCGCACGATATCCTGGGGTACGCGATGCTTTCGTGCACCACCCTGGACCAACTGCTGCGGCTGTGTTCCCGCTATTACCGGCTCCTGACGCCCATGTTCAGGATGAGCTATCAACGCACCGGCAATCACGTGGAGATCGTTTTCAGGCCGGCGATGCCAATGGCGACGGACACGTTGACCATGATGCAGGAGGCGATTGCCGCTTCGGCGCACCTTCAATGCAAGCCCTTGCTGCAGAATCCCTCATCTGTCTACGACATCTACATGTCGATGGCAGCGCCACCGCATGCGGCACGCTATCGCGAGCTGGCGCCTGCACGCGTGCATTTTGGCACTTCCCCATTGCCGGAAATTCGCATGGTGGCGGATACGTGGAGCCTGGACGCAGCGCTTCCAATGGCCGACAGGCATGCGGTACGCATGGCGGAGGAGCGATGCCGGGCACTGCTGCAACGGTACAGCGAGCAGGAGAGCTGGACCGAATGGGCGACCATGATGCTGAACGAAGCGGAGGACAGCCAGCCTACGCTGGAGGAGCTGGCTGGTCTGCTTTCGATCTCGGCACGCACGCTTGACCGCTATTTGAAGAAAGAAGGGAGCAGCTTCCGCGACCTCGCAATTGAAGTGCGAAACAGACGCGCGCGGCAGCTTCTGCTCGATGGAAAGCTCCCTGTCTCACAGATCGCCTATCGTCTGGGGTTCACCGACGTCGCCAACTTCAGCAGAGCCTTTCGTCGCGCCAATGGCGTCAGCCCCACTGATTTTCGTGGCAGCATTTCCAAAGGCTGACGCGGCCGCGCATCTATAATCCGGCATGACCTCTTCCTCCCCCACCTCATTCGCCACGCTGCCGCTGTCCGCGGCCATGCAGGCCACCCTCGTCCAGCTCGGCTACGACGCCATGACGCCGATCCAGGCCGCCAGCCTGCCGCTCGCGCTGGCTGGTCACGACCTGATCGCCCAGGCCCGCACCGGCAGCGGAAAGACCGCCGCGTTCGCGCTCGCCCTGCTGCAACGCATCGATCCGCGTCCGTTCGACGTACAGGCGCTGGTGCTTTGCCCCACGCGCGAACTGGCCGATCAGGTCACCCAGGAGATCCGCCGTCTCGCCCGCGCAGAGGACAACGTCAAGGTGCTGACTCTGAGCGGAGGCACGCCGATCCGGCCGCAGGTGGATAGCCTGGTTCATGGTGCGCACGTTGTTGTCGGCACGCCGGGTCGTATCATCGATCACCTCGATCGCGGAAGCCTGAACATCGACACGATCAATACGCTGGTTCTCGATGAAGCCGACCGCATGCTCGACATGGGCTTTCATGACGACATCTCCTTCATTGCCAGCCACGCGCCGAAGGACCGGCAGACGCTGCTGTTCTCGGCCACCTATCCGGCTGCCATCGACCGCCTCGCCCAACGCTTCCTGCGCCAGCCGAAGACGGTGAAGGTGGAGGAGTCGCACGACAACGCCACCATCACCCAGCGCTTCTACGAGGTGGAGGAAGGCGGGCGGCTCAACGCCGTCGGCCTGTTGCTCGACCATTTCCGCCCGGCCACCACCCTCGCCTTCTGCAATACGAAGGCGCGCTGTCGCGATCTGGCCGACCTGCTGCACGCGCAGGGCTATGCCGCGCTTGAGCTGCATGGCGATCTCGACCAGCGCGATCGCGATCAGGTGCTGGTGCAGTTTGCCAACCGGAGCTGCTCTGTGCTGGTGGCCACCGACGTGGCCGCGCGCGGGCTCGACATCACGCAACTGGAAGCCGTGATCAACGTGGACGTCACGCCAGACCCGGAGGTCCACGTCCACCGCATCGGCCGCACCGGACGCGCCGGCGAGGCGGGCTGGGCCTTCAGCCTCGTCAGCCTCGACGAAATGGGGCGCGTGGGCAACATCGAGCAGCATCAGGGCGGCGAATTCGAGTGGCACGCGCTTGGCGAACTGACGCCGTCGGGCGGCACGCGCCTGCTGCCGCCGATGGTCACGCTGCAGATGCTGGGCGGGCGCAAGGAGAAGATCCGGCCCGGTGACATCCTCGGCGCGCTGACCGGCGAGGCTGGCTTCACGAAGGAGCAGGTCGGCAAGATCAGCGTGATGGAAATGTCGACCTATATCGCCGTGGACCGCGCCATCGGCCGCGAGGCGGTGAAGCGGCTGAACGAAGGCAAGGTGAAGGGCCGCAAGGTGAGAGTGAGAATGCTGACGACCGACCAGAGGTAACTTGCCATTGCCATTGCCATACCAGCCAGCCTGGCTCCAGGGTGGCTCCGGGGCAATCAAGATACTTGTGAACAATCCGATCGCAGACACCAGGCCGCCGGCCCAGCCGTCACCATGAAGTAGGGCCGCCAGGGATCGCGTGCCACAAGCCGAAAGACCGCTCTCACCACGAGCGGTCTTTCGCTATGTGTTCACCTCAAGTCCCCATCGCCCAGTTCGCGCCAACTATCCCACCTCGATGCGGGTTTTGGCCCCGGTATTCTCGGCGCGCATCAGATATGAGTCGTGAGGCACAAAATGTGCAGTCCGACTCGCACTTGAATGCAAGCTGCGCCGCGATTCTCTCTCCTCCTTCCGCCCCGCCGACCAATTGGCTGGGGAAAATCCTGCACACGTCCGTTACGCAGAATATTCTGAAGGCAGGCGGCTGGGGCGCCTGCCCGGCCACCCCGCGCAGCATCCCGCATTCAACCGGAGACGACAATGAAAAAAGTGAGGAAGACGGCTCGTCAGCTTTTGCTCGATAAACCTCGCGACGTCGTCTCCGTCGGCCCGGACGACTCGGTGCTGACGGCGCTCCGCTTGATGGCAGACAGGAACATCAGCACGGTGCTGGTCATGCGGGGCGAAAGCCTGGTCGGCATCCTCTCCCAGCGGGACTACGCTCACAAGGTTGAACTCGCCGGCCGCACCGCTACCGACACGAAGGTGAGCGAGATCATGACCACGCAGGTGATCTGCGTGGGACCAGATAGCGCCTGCGATCAATGCCTGGCGCTGATGCACACCAGGCGCATCCGGCATCTGCCGGTCCTGGAAGGGCAGCGGGTCATCGGCGTGGTCTCGAACAGCGATGTGCTGGAAGAGCTGATCCAGGAAGACGAACACTTCATCCACGACCTCGAGCACGACCTCCTCCAGATAACCGTCGACACCGGCGGCTGCTACTAGCCGCAACACCAGACCAGCCGGGTCCATCCGACTCACCGCCAAGAAGGAGAACAACGTGCTGAGTTTCCTGATTGTCGTGGCCGCCCTCTTCCTGCTGATGTTCGTGGCCTATCGCGGCTTCAGCGTCATCCTGTTCGCGCCCGTTGCCGCGCTTGGCGCCGTACTGCTGACTGACCCGAGCCTCGTGCCACCAATGTTCACCGGTGTGTTCATGGACAAGATGGTCGGCTTCGTCAAGCTGTACTTCCCGGTTTTCCTGCTGGGGGCGGTATTCGGCAAGACGATTGAGCTCTCCGGCTTTTCCAAATCGATCGTATCGGCGGTGATCGGCCTGGTTGGACGCGAACGGGCGATGCTGTCCATCGTGGCGGTATGCGCGATCCTGACCTATGGCGGGGTATCGCTGTTCGTCGTGGTGTTCGCGGTCTACCCCTTCGCCGCGGAGATGTTCCGCCAGGGCGACATGCCCAAACGGCTGATTCCCGGCACGATTGCGCTTGGCGCGTTCACCTTCACGATGGACTCGCTTCCCGGCACTCCGCAGATCCAGAACATTATCCCGACCACATTCTTCAACACCGACACATGGGCGGCTCCGTGGCTTGGCCTGGTCAGCACCGTCTTCATCCTGGTGGTGGGACTCGGCTATCTCAACTGGCGCCGGCGCCGCGCCGCGGCGGCCGGGGAAGGCTATGGCGAGGGCCACAGCAACGAACCCGAGGCATTCGAGCACGGCAAGCTTGCGAATCCGTGGATCGCCCTGCTTCCGCTCGTGCTGGTCGGCGTACTGAACAAGGTATTCACCGACGCCATCCCGCACTTCTATGGCAAGACCCATGAGTTCACGCTCGCCGGCGCCACCCACCCGATCACCACGGACGTGTCCAAGATCGCCGCTATCTGGGCGGTCGAGGGCGCTCTGCTCGCGGGCATCATCGCGGTGCTGGTTCTGGCCTTCAAGCCGGTGAGTGAGAAATTTGCCGAGGGCTCCAAGGCGGCGGTGGCCGGTTCGCTGCTGGCGTCGATGAACACTGCGTCCGAGTATGGCTTCGGCGCTGTCATCGCGGGCCTGCCCGGATTCCTCGTCGTGGCCGACGCGCTCAAGTCGATTCCCAATCCATTGATCAACGAAGCGATCACGGTGACCACGCTCGCCGGCATCACCGGCTCGGCCTCGGGCGGCATGAGCATCGCGCTTGCCGCGATGGCCGACAACTTCATCGCCGCGGCGCACAGCGCCGGCATTCCGCTGGAGGTATTCCACCGCATTGCGTCGATGGCCAGCGGCGGCATGGACACGCTGCCCCACAACGGTGCCGTGATCACGCTGCTTGCCGTGACCGGACTCACGCACCGCCAGTCCTATGGCGACATCTTCGCGGTCACATGCATCAAGACGATGGCCGTGTTCGTCGCCATCGCGTTCTACTATCTGACCGGTATCTATTGAGGCGAGAGATGATGAATACGCAAGCCAGCACAGCTGCCGCCGTCATCTCACGCGAGAATGGAAAACTGGTGCAGGTGCAGGACGCCGTGCGCCTGATTCGCGATGGCGATACGGTGGCGACAAGCGGCTTCGTCGGCATCGGCTTTGCGGAAGAGATCGCCCTTGCCATCCAGGAGCGCTACCTGACGCAGGCCGACGACGCGCCCCCGGGCCCCGCCAACCTGACACTCGTCTACGCGGCCGGGCAGGGCGACGGCAAGGACCGCGGACTGAACCACTTCGCCCTGCCCGGACTTGTGAAGCGCGTCATCGGCGGACACTGGGGCCTGGTGCCGGAACTCCAGCGGCTCGCGGTGGCCAACCAGATCGAGGCCTACAACCTGCCTCAAGGCGTGATCACGCACCTGTTCCGCGATATTGCTGCCGGCAAGCCCGGCCTGCTCACGCGCGTCGGGCTCGGTACCTTTGTCGACCCGCGTTTTGGCGGCGGCAAGCTGAACGCGCGCACCACCGAGGATCTGGTCGAACTGATGCGCATCGGCACGGAGGACTATCTTTTCTTCAAGGCATTTCCCATCCACGTCGGCATCGTGCGCGGTACCACCGCCGACCCGGACGGCAACATCACCATGGAGCGCGAAGCCCTGACCCTGGAAGGCCTTGCGATCGCCATGGCTGCGCACAATTGCGGCGGCATGGTCATCGCGCAGGTCGAGCGCATCGCCGAACGGGGCACGCTCAATCCGCGGCAAGTGAAGATCCCAGGCGTGCTGGTGGACTGCGTGGTGCAGGCCCGGCCGGAGAATCACCGGCAGACCTTCGCCACGGCCTACAACCCCGCCTTCTCGGGAGAACTCCGGGTGCCTGCGAGCAGCGTTCCACCGATGCAGATGAATGAGCGCAAGGTGATCGCGCGGCGGGCGGCGATGGAACTGCGGCCCCATGGCGTGGTGAACCTCGGTATCGGCATGCCGGAGGGCATCGCCAGCGTCGCCAACGAGGAAGGCATTCTCGACCTCGTGCTATTGACTGCCGAACCGGGCGTCATCGGGGGGATTCCTGCCGGCGGCCTGGACTTCGGCGCGGCGGTCAATCCACAGGCCATCATCGACCAGCCTTATCAGTTCGACTTCTATGACGGCGGCGGCCTGGACCTCGCGTTCCTTGGCCTCGCCCAGGCGGACCGCCTGGGGAACCTGAACGTGTCCAGGTTCGGGCCACGCCTGGCGGGTGCCGGTGGCTTTATCAATACCAGCCAGAGTGCGAGGAAGGTCGTGTTTGTCGGCACCTTCATGGCGGGCGGCAGCGAGATCGCCATTGAAGAAGGCAAGCTGAACATTCGCCGTGATGGCAAGGCAAGCAAGTTCGTGCAGGAGGTGGAGCACCGTACGTTCTCCGGCCCCTATGCCGCCGCGGCCGGCAAGCCTGTGCTCTATATCACCGAGCGCTGCGTGTTCCGGCTGGGCCCGCAAGGGCTGGAGCTCATCGAGATCGCCCCGGGCATTGATCTGGAGCGCGACATCCTTGCCAAGATGGACTTCACCCCCATCATCCACGCGCCGGTGCCGATGGACGGGCGAATCTTCCTGCCCGAGCCGATGGGGCTGCGCGCCGATGTGATGCGTGTACCGATGGAATCCCGCTTCAGCTACAACGACGCGATCAACGTCCTGTTCATCAACTTCGAGCGGCTCGAGGTAAAGCGACTGGAAGACGTTGAGACAATCCGGGCACATGTGGTCCGCATTTGCGAGCCGCTCGGCCATAAGGTGTACGCGGTCATCAACTACGAGGGATTCGAGCTCGATCGCGACGTCGAAGATGCCTACACGGAAATGGTCGAGCAGGTGGTGAACCGCTACTACCTTCGCGTGACGCGCTTTGCCACCAACGCATTCATGCGCGCCCGGCTGGGCGACACGCTCGCCCGTCGCGGTCTGGCGCCCTCCGTCTACCAGAGCGAGGCCGAAGCGAAGGCATGCCTGCACGACCATCCGGCAGGCCAATAGTTGCCCGGGCAGGCCCTCTTGTCCCGATGCCGCAACCGCAGGACGGCAGAAGGCAAACGAGACAAGCAAGGCGTGCCCAGCAACCGCGCCTTAGCTGATGGTATGCACCCATCCAAGCGGGTCAGCGACCTTGCCCCGCTGAATCCCGGTCAGTTGCACGCGGATACGCCGCGTCAACTCCCCCTCGTCCCCGTTGCCGATCGAGAATTCGCCAGCCGCATGACGGACTTGACCAACTGCGGTCACCACGGCAGCAGTTCCGCAAGCGAAAACCTCCCTGACACGACCGCTGGCGGCGTCCGCGCGCCATGCGTCAAACGCATATGGCGCTTCGTTGACAACGATGCCCTCGCGCTTCGCCAGCTCGATGATTGAAGCCCGCGTGATGCCCGGCAGGATCGTGCCGGACAAGGGGGGCGTCAACAAAGAACCGTCATCCATGACGAAGAAGAGGTTCATGCCGCCCATCTCCTCGATCCATCTGTGCTCGGCAGCATCGAGAAAAACCACCTGGTCGCAATCATGAGTTGCGGCCTCGGTTTGGGCAATCAGGCTCGCGGCGTAGTTGCCGCCACACTTGGCCGCGCCCGTTCCACCCGGCGCGGCGCGAGTGTATTGATCGGACACCCAAACAGTGACTGCAGTCTTGCCTGCCTTGAAGTAAGGGCCCACGGGGCAAGCGATAACACAGAACACGTACTCATTCGACGCGCGCACACCAAGGAAACTCTCGGACGCGAACATGAACGGGCGGAGGTACAAGCTGCCATCGCCCCCCGGAACCCAGTCCTGATCAACCTTCACCAGAGTCTCTACCGCCTTCACAAAGACCTCTTCGGGAAGGTCGGCCATTGCCATGCGTGCTGCCGAGGCACGGAAGCGCCTTGCATTCTCGAAGGGTCGGAATAGCGAAATCGAGCCGTCCTCACCACGGTACGCCTTCATACCCTCAAAAATT
>JAFAJB010000156.1 GCA_019236395.1 Cupriavidus sp. | reverse complement strand
GCGCACGTCACTCGCAAAATCCCTTTGTATTCACAGACTTACATCTGTATCCAGATGCAACGGGGCTGGCACGGCTCGTGCAATTTAGGCGCCGCCGTAGGGCACAGAAGTGCGGCCGCGCAGCCCCAAGGAGACGCGCGGGCCGCCTCAGTACAAAGGAGGATGTACCCACGATGACAAAACGACTGCCAACCCTGATCTTCATCGCGATGCTGCTCGGCGTACTCGCCGGCACTGCAGCGCACAACATGGCGCCGGACGCCGCCGCCGCGAAGTCGATCGCCGACTACCTGTCGATCCTGACCGACGTGTTCCTGCGGATGATCAAGATGATCATCGGCCCGCTGGTGTTCGCCACGCTCGTCTCCGGCATCGCCAGCATGGGTGACGGCAAGACCGTCGGCCGCATCGGCATGAAGGCGATGGCCTGGTTCATCGCCGCGTCGATCACGTCGCTGCTGCTGGGCCTGATGATGGCCAACCTGCTGACGCCGGGCCACGGCATGAACCTGCCGCTGCCGGCCGCGGACGCCGCGTCGAACCTGAAGACCGGCGCGCTGAACCTGCGCGATTTCATCGCCCACATGTTCCCGAAGAGCTTCGTGGAAGCGATGGCCACCAACGAGGTGCTGCAGATCGTGGTGTTCTCGCTGTTCTTCGGCTTCGCGCTGGGCACGCTCAAGGACGGCGTGGGCAAGCCCGTGCTGGCCGCCATCGACGGCCTGGGCCACGTCATGCTCAAGGTCACCAACTACGTGATGGCCTTTGCGCCCGTGGGCGTGTTCGGCGCGGTCTCCGCCGTGATCACCACCCAGGGCCTGGGCGTGCTGGTGGTGTACGCCAAGCTGCTGGGCAGCGTGTACGCGGCGCTGGCGCTGCTGTGGATCGCGCTGATCGCCGGTGGCTACTTCTTCCTGGGCCGTGACGTGTTCCGCCTGATCCGCCAGCTGCGTGCGCCGCTGATGATCGGCTTCGCCACGGCCAGCAGCGAATCGGCCTACCCGAAGGTGCTGGACCAGCTCACGCGCTTTGGCGTCAAGTCGCGCATCTCGAACTTCGTGCTGCCGCTGGGCTACTCGTTCAACCTTGACGGTTCGATCATGTACACCTCCTTCGCGGCACTGTTCGTGGCGCAGGTGTACGGCATCCAGCTTACGCTGAGCCAGCAAATCACGATGCTGCTGGTCCTGCTGGTGACCAGCAAGGGCATCGCCGGCGTGCCGCGCGCATCGCTGGTGGTGGTGGCCGCCGTGCTGCCGATGTTCGGCCTGCCCGAGGCCGGCATCCTGCTCGTGCTCGGCATCGACCATATCCTCGATATGGGCCGCACCGTAACCAACGTGCTTGGCAATGCCATTGCCACGACCGTCGTCGCCAAAAGCGAGGGCGCGATCGGCACGCCGGAACTCTCTGACGAGGCAGACACCTCCGAAGACAGCAATACCGGCCTGACACCCGCTCAGGTCCTGGCCAGCAAGTAATTTGTTGCCAGGCGTGCCAGGGCCCGGTTGCCGATCAGGTAACCGGGCCTTTTTGCTTTTCGGACGGGGTCTGCCGCGCGGTGTGGTAAAACGTCGCCTTGCCGACAAGCGCGGGATCGTCACGCTCACGTCTACTTGTGGACGACGAGCCACTTTCGCGACTCCCGGCGACCTCCGCATCACCCGATTCCGCATGATTGGCCCCCTACCTACCTCCACCGCCCACGGCAAGCTGTCACCGTGGCGACGCGCTGCGCCGTTCGTCGCACTGCTGGCACTGGCCGCCCTGGTCACGCTGGCCGGCTGGCTTGGCTATCGCTATACCTATGACACCGCGCTGGCACGCCAGGCCGAGCGCGGGCAGGTGCAGTTGCGGCTCTACGCCCAGACGCTGGAAAGCGAGCTGGCACGCTACGACTATGTGCCGAGCCTGCTTTCGCTGGATGCGCGCATCGAAGGACTGCTGCGGCAGCCGAACAGCGCCGAGCGGGTGGCGCAGGCCAACGCCTACCTGGCGTCGCTGAACGGGCGCGCCGGCACACGCGTGATCTACGTGCTCGATGCGCATGGCAAGGTGCTGGCCACGAGCAACTTCCAGCGCCCCGACAGCTATCTCGGCGAAGACCTGAGCTTCCGGCCTTATTTCCGAGCGGCGGTCGAGGGCCAGCTTGGCCGCTTCTACGGCGTCGGCACGACGCGCAGCGAATCGGGCTACTACCTGTCCGCGCCGCTCGGCGACCGCGACAAACCCGTGGGCGTGGCCGTGGTCAAGATCGGCCTGGAGCCGCTGGAAAACCGCTGGCAAGGCAACGACAGCCAGATGCTGCTGGCCGACGAGAACGGCGTGGTGATCCTGGCCTCCGATCCGTCGTGGAAGCTGGCCGCGCTGCGCACGCTCAACCCGGAACAACGCGCCCGGCTCGATCGCAGCCTGCAGTACAACCGCGCGCCGCTGCCGCAACTGGAACTCACCACCGTGCGGCCGCTGGGCAATGGTCCGGTCCAGGGCGGCGACGCGCTCGTGCGGCTGCACCGCGGCCCGCCGATGCTTGCCCAGCATGTGGCACTGCCCGGCACCGACTGGGACCTGACCCTGCTGAGCAACACCTCCCAGGACCGCGTGGCGGCGCTCAACAGCGCCGCACTGGCCGGTGTGCTGGCCGCCTTCGTGCTGCTGCTGGCCGCTGCATGGAACGTACGCCGGCGCATCATCAGCGAACGGCTGGCAGCGCGTGCCGCGCTCGAAGCCGCCAACAGCGAGCTCGAACGCAAGGTGGCCGAGCGCACCGCGGACCTCTCCGCGACCAACCATCAGCTTCAGGCCGAAGTGGCCGAGCGGATCCGTACCGAAACGGTGCTGCGCCAGGCGCAGGACGGGCTGATGCAGGCGGGCAAGCTCGCTGCCGTCGGCCAGATGTCGACCGGCATCGCGCACGAGCTGAACCAGCCGCTGACCGCGCTGCGCACGCTGTCCGGCAACACCGGCAAGTTCCTGGCGCGCGGCGACTACGAGACGGCACAGCAGAACCTGGACAAGATCGTCGGCCTGGTCGAACGGATGGGCCGCATCACGGGCGCGCTCAAATCGTTTGCCCGCAAGCCGTCGGTCGGCCAGCGCAGCGCGGCGCACCTCGACGAGGCCGTCGACAATGCGCTGTTTCTGCTGGAAACGCGCGTGGCCGCCGTGGCGCCCCGGATCGAACGCCATATCGATGCGTACCTGGCCGTGGCCTGCGATCCGAACCGGCTCGAACAGGTGCTGGTCAACCTGATTGGCAATGCGCTCGACGC
This sequence comes from Cupriavidus sp., assembly GCA_019236395.1. Taxonomy (GTDB): domain Bacteria; phylum Pseudomonadota; class Gammaproteobacteria; order Burkholderiales; family Burkholderiaceae; genus Cupriavidus. The sequence continues at coordinate 16,612 of JAFAJB010000156.1, read as the reverse complement.
GCTTCGCGGACGCGCAGATCCGCTACTTTCGCTGCACGCGTATGAAACGGGCGAAGGCGGCGGCATGATCCACCTGACCGTGCGCGACAACGGACCGGGCCTGTCCGAGGCCGCGTTCGCACGATTGTTCGAGCCGTTCTTCACGACCAAGCCGGCCGGTGAGGGGCTGGGCCTTGGCCTGACGCTATCGGCCGGCATCCTCAACGAGAACGGCGGCAACCTGACCGCGATCAATCATCCCGATGGCGGCGCCTGCTTTACGCTGGCACTGCCACGCGCGCACGAGGCGCTCCGCAATGTCGGCTGACCCGATCGAGATTCCCGTGGCCGCCGATGCGGCGCGGCCTGGCCTGATGGCCGAGCTGACCGTAATGATCGTCGAGGACGACGCCGATGTGCGGCTCGGCTGCGAACAGGCGCTTCGCCTGGAAGGCATCGCCACGCGAGCGGTGGGCAGCGCCGAAGCCGCCATGCGCGAAGTCGATGCCGGCTACGCGGGCATCGTCGTCAGCGATATCCACCTGCCCGGCTCGGACGGCATGGCGTTGCTGCGCGAACTGATCGCCCGCGACGCCGCCCTGCCCGTCATCATGATCACCGGCCACGGCGACATCACGCTGGCCGTGCAGGCGATGAAACAGGGCGCCTACGATTTCCTGGAAAAGCCGTTCTCCCCTGAACGGCTGGTGGCCACCTGCCGGCGCGCGCTGGAAAAGCGTCGCCTGGCGCTCGAAGTGGCCGACCTGCGCGCACGGCTGGCGGGACGCGAGTCGCTGGCCGCGCGGCTGATCGGCCATTCCCCGGCCATCGAACGGCTGCGCCAGATGATCATCAGTCTGGGCGACACCGCCGCCAACGTCCTGATTCACGGCGAAACCGGCACCGGCAAGGAACTGGTGGCACGCTGCCTGCACGAATCCAGTGCACGCCGCGCGCGGCATTTTGTGCCGATCAACTGCGGCGGCCTGCCCGAGCAGCTCTTCGAGTCCGAAATTTTCGGCCACGAAGCCGGCGCGTTCACGGGTGCGGCGAAGCGCCGTATCGGCAAGATCGAGCACGCCGAAGGCGGCACGCTGTTTCTCGACGAAATCGAGAGCATGCCAATGCAGATGCAGATCAAGCTGCTTCGTGTGTTGCAGGAACGAGTGGTGGAGCGGCTGGGCTCGAACCAGCCGGTGCAGGTCAATACGCGCGTCGTGGCGGCGACCAAGGCCGATCTGCGCGCGCTTGCCGATGCAGGCCAGTTCCGCGCGGACCTCTACTACCGCCTCAACGTGGTCACGCTGGAACTGCCACCGCTGCGCGAACGTCGCGAGGATATTGCACTGCTGTTCGAACACTTTGTTGCACAGGCCGCGCTACGCTTCGAGCGCGACGCCATTCCCGCCACGCCCGCGGAACTGGCCGCGCTGGTGGCCTACCCCTGGCCCGGCAATGTGCGCGAGTTGCGCAACCTCGCCGAACGCCACGTGCTGGGCCTCGGCTGCCGGCCGGGCGAGGCCGCTCACGACGGCGCCCTGCCCGCCGCATTGCCGCTGGCGCAGGCGGTGGAGCAGTTCGAGCGCGCGTTGATCGCCGATGCGTTGCGCCGCAACGATGGCAACCTGACACGTGCCGGCGAGACACTCGGCATTGCCAAAACCACCCTCTTCGACAAGGTTCGCAAATACGGACTCTCGTCTTAACTTTGTAGCAATGTGTGAAATGTATCTACGACGGGAACTGCCAGCCACGCTGGCTTGTCTCTGATCGTGTGGCGGGCGTCATTTGAAACATATCGCAACATGATCATTGGTATCCCTGTCCACCCGAACTCCCCGACGTACGTTAAGCAACAAAAGTGTGACGCCAATCATTGCTTTCCCTGTGGCGTTGAATCATCTTGAAGCAATACTATTGACGTTTGTCGGGGCGCGTATGGTTGCGCGGCCCGGCGTCAAGCAGCGGAAGACTGCGTGGCACCGAAAACGTGCACGGCTCGCCTGATGCCGTTGTTACGTCAACCAACAAACCAAAAGCAACAAAGACCTGCGGGGGAGCGGGTCGCAAAGCATCAGGGTCAGTGAAAATTCGGCAGCCCGGCTGTTTGCCGGCGTGGCGTGTCCGAAGGCGCCACAGAGTGTGTGTTGTTGCACCGTGCGGCCGATCGATACTACGGGTGATTGGATGAAACTGGATCCAGAACTGGCTGAAAAGCCGTACTACAGCACGCGAACCGCAGCAAAGCTTCTTAATGTCTCACTGGGCACCGTTCAGAAGATGGTCGAGCGCGGAGAACTCGGCGCGTGGAAGACCAACGGCGGGCACCGGCGCATCCACAAGGAAACCGTACACCGCCTGCTGGAAAGCCGCTCGATTCCCGACGTCGCCATGGGACATGATCTCGATCTCGTGGTCTTCCATCCGAACCACTCGGAAGCGCAGCGCATCAGTGCCCAGCTGGGCAAGTGGTCGCTGCCGCTGAAGAGCCAGGTGCTTGAGGATGTGGTGGACACCGTGATCACGTCGGTCGATTCCCGCCCGCGCGTGGTGCTCTACTACGTCGACGAACTGAATGACGCGCAATCGGCCACGATCGAGAAGCTGCAGAATTTCTTCGCGCGACAGCGTGTGGTCTTCGCGGTCATCACGAACCGCCAGGCCTACGACGGGGTTGCCGATGCGCTGCAGCAATGGGGCATCATGGTGTTCCTCAAGACGCCGTCGCTGGAAGAGATCAAGGGCTTCCTGCGTGCGCAGTTGATGATGGGACGCGCGGGCGCCTGAGTCGCACCGCCCGCTCCCGAGATCGGCCCTACGGCCCGGACCAGCGTCCGGGCCGTATTTGCATTGGGCGCGCTTAATACTGCATTAATGTAGCGCCCGTGCGCACGGGCCTCACGCCACGGCGGCAGCCTTGGCGTCGTCGAACACGACGGTATCGGGCGTCATCAACCAGCCGTAGAGATCGCGCGGGTCCGGAGGCATGGCAACGAGTTCCACGAAGCTGCCGGCGTGATGCGCGAGGGCAGCGGCATGGAGCCAGCGCAGGGCCGAGTAGTCCTCCAGCGCGAAGCCGACCGAATCGAAGATCGTCACTTCGTCGGCGTCGGTGCGGCCCGGCGCCGCGCCAGACAGCACTTCCCAGAGTTCGCTGACCGGCGCTTCCGGCCACTGCTGGATCTCGCCCTCGATGCGTGACTGCGGCGCATATTCGACCACAATGCGTGCACGGTGCAGGATATCGACATGGAGTTCGGTCTTGCCCGGGCAATCGCCGCCCACGGCATTGAGATGCATGCCCGGGCGGATCATGTCCGGGGTCAGGATCGTCGCGCGCGTCTTGTCCGCGGTCACCGTGGTGACGATGTCGGCACCCACCAGCGCTTCACGCACTGATCGCGCCGGAACGATCTTCAGCCCCTGCACGCCCGCCAGATTACGCATCGGCCGCGCGGTGGCATGCGGGTCGATGTCATACGCCCGGATGGTATCGATACCAACGCTCGCGTGAAATGCAAGCGACTGGAATTCAGCCTGCGCGCCATTGCCGATCAGGGCCATGGTGCGCGCACCGGGCCTGGCCATTGCACGTGCGGCAAGCGTCGATGCGGCCGCCGTGCGCAACGCCGTGGCCAGCGTGAGATCCGCCAGCAGCAACGGGAATCCGGTTTGCACCTCGGCCAGCATGCCGAACGCCATCACCGTCGGCATGGCATGCAGCGCATTGCGCGGATGGCCGTTGACGTACTTGAATGCAAACTGGACGCCATCGCTGACAGGCATCAACTCGATCACGCCCAGCGGCGAATGACTGGCCATGCGGGCCGACTTCTCGAACGCGGGCCAGCGCAGGAAGTCCTGCCTCACGCAGTCCGACATCTGCATGATGGCCGTGGAAACGCCGATGCTTCGCACCAGGGCCGCTACGTCCGCAGCGTCCAGGAACCGTGTCATCCCGGTTTCTTTATGCGCATACTTCATATTGGACTCCCTCTCATGCCACGGCAGCGCGCTGCACGGGCGTGCTGACGCGATCGAGACGCAATGTCATGCAATAGGCCCCGCCGCCCGACAGCATGTACGGCGACAGATCGACCTCATGCAGCCGGTAGCCGCGGCGACCCAGCTCGGTACGCAGATGCGGCGTGGTGCGCGTCATCACAACCTGATCGTCGAGATTGACCGCGTTCACGCTGAAGTGGCGCAAGTCATCCTCGGTGGCCTCGATGCGCTGCGCCGCCGGAACGCGGGCGCGAATCGTTTGCAGCGCGGATTCGCTGAATGCTGGCGGGTAGTAAAGGAGCTCGCCGCCGGCCAGCGGACAGAAGCAGACATCGAGGTGATAGCTTTGCTCGGTGGCCAGTTCCAGCGCCACCACCTGCTGGCCGAAATGACGCGCCATCGCATCGGCGGCTTCACGCGACGAACGGGGCCCGAAGCCAGCCCAGAAATGACCACGGGACGCGTCCCAGATGCAGTCGCCCGCACCTTCCTGGTAGCAGCCGTCCTGAAGTGTCTCGACGCTGTCGATCAGGCCGCGGGCACGCAGGGCTTCAAAGATCCCGGCGAAAGGCACTTCCTCGCCACGCCGCTGTGGATAGCGGAAGCGGGCCAGCACGGCCTTGCCGTCGAGCACGACTGCCGCGTTGGCCGGGAACACCATGTCCGGCTGTCCCGGTGCCCCTTCCACGACCTCGACCGCAAAGCCTGCGGTACCGAGCGCGTCGCGCATTGCGTCGAACGACGCCATGGCGTGGCGATGCATGCCACGCGGGTCGCGCGCCCAGGCCGCGGGGTCCATCCACGGATTGATGCTGTACGACACGTCATAGAACGTGGGGGCAACCAGAAGGATGGTCGGGCGATCTGTCACGGCGGGGCTCCTTGTATTCACTCTCGCGTTTGGTTCTTGCGTTTGGTGAGTGAATTCTGGTGCCCCTGCACGTCAAAAAACAGCTGGCAAACTGGTCAGATTGCTACTTTTACCTATCAGTTGGTGATGCTCGACCATACAGAATGACAAGTGCGGTTCTGACGTTGTTTCAGACGTTGCTATGCAACGCGACCAAGTGCCCTCGTCGCCATTCCGCGAAGCCGCTCGCGCCGCGTTTCTTCGTGCAGCACGTGGCCGCTCGGCGCAAGCAGGTCGCGCAGCGAGAGGATGCCCATCAGGCGCATCGTGGCCTCATCGTCGACCACGGGAAGGCGGGCCACGCTGAGCTCCGCCATGCGCCCGGCGGCTTCCCGGCCGGTCTGCGCCGGCAGCAGCACGGGCGGCCGGGCATTGGTGTCCGCAACCAGATCGCCGCAAGTCAGCCCGGCATCGTCACCGGCATGGGCCGCGACGATCGCCGCGCGATGGAGCATGCCGATCACCCGGCCGTCCCTGAGCACGGGGTAGGCCCGATGCGCGGCGTGATCGCCAAAATGGCGCGGGAGCGCTTCGGCTACGGGCAGATTGGCGTCGATCGACACCACGTCGCGCGTCATCAGTTCGCCCACGTGGGCACGCTCCAGCGGATCGACGCCGTATTCGCGATAGATATGCAGACCACGGCGCGCAATCTTCTCGGTCATGATCGAGCGCTTCATCGTCAGCACAGAGAAGCCGTAAGCCACAGCGGTCGTCAGCAGCAGCGGCAGCAAGGCCTCGCTATCGTGCGTCAGGCCGAATGCGAACACGATGGCGGTCAGCGGCGCGCCGAGCACGCTGCCGAGCACGCCAGCCATGCAGACCAGGGCCCAGAGCGTCGGCGATCCGCCTGGCAACACCGGTGCCAGCACGACCCCGAGCCCCGCGCCCAGCATCAGCAGCGGCGCGAGCACGCCACCGGAAGTGCCCGAGCCCAGCGCCGCGATCCAGATCACCGCCTTCACTGCCAGCAGCGCCAGTGCCACCTCGATCACCAGCCGGTTATTGAGCAGGTCGCCGATCACGTCATAGCCCACGCCGAGCGCGCGCGGCTCGAAGTAGCCGCCGATTCCGACCACCAGGCCGCCGATCGCTGGCCACCACATCCAGTGCACGCGCAGATGGGCAAACGCATCCTCGGTGCGATAGAGCGCGAGCGTGAGCCCCGCGCCAAGCACGCCGCAGAGCAGCCCCGCCAGCACGCATGAGCCAAGTGCCAGCGTGCTGGCTGGCGGAGTCTGCAGCGGGAACAGCGGCCCGGCATCGAACACGAACGGCCGCAGGAAACCGGCCACCGCACACGCCAGCGCCACAGGCAGCAGGCTGCGCGGGCGCAGTTCGAACAGCAGCAGCTCGATGGCCAGCAGGACAGCCGCCACCGGCGTACCGAAGATCGCGGTCATGCCCGCGCATGCCCCGGCCACCAGCAACGTCTTGCGCTCGGCCGCGGTCAGATGCAGGTATTGCGCCAGCAGTGACGCGATGGAGCCGCCGGTCATGATGATCGGCCCTTCCGCACCGAACGGCCCACCGCTGCCGATCACGATGCCCGACGACAACGGCTTGAGCACTGCCACCTTCGGCGACATCTTGCTCTTGCCGAACAGCACCGATTCGATGGCCTCCGGGATGCCGTGGCCGCGGATCTTGTCGCTGCCATAGCGCGCCATCAGGCCGACGATCAGTCCGCCGATCACAGGCACCACGATGACCCATGGGCCCAGCGCATGCCCGGCCGGAGAGCGGTCGGCGAGTGACAGCGTCTGAAAGAAGAACAGGTTGGTGAAGAAGTGAATCAGGTTGACCAGCACGTACGCGGCGCCGGTGCTGATCGCACCGATGCCGAGCGCGATCGCGGCCAACATGGGCAGGCGGCCATTGACTGCGTAGTCGCGTTTCTCGACTGTGTGAACTTCCGTATGCATGAGCGGGGGCGGCTTCATTGCCAGCTGGATTGCTGGTCGGCGGAATATATCACGCCATGATATATTGGCGGACCTCGCTGCTGCAGCGTGATACCCTGCAACGCCCGGAGCGCCCCCAAACCTGCCCCGGAATTGCCCCGAAAAGCCCCCGCAACACCCCGAAGACGCCCCCGAATTCGATGCCTGCTGCATTCCTGTCCACTTCCGTGGCCGAAACTCGTGCCTGGCTGCGCACGTTCGTGCCGATGCCGATTGCCGCCAACCGCCGCGAACGGCTCAAGAGCTGCATCGGTGCATTGATTGGCCTGTTCATCACCGAATGGATCAGCCGCCACTTCCTGGAAGGCTTCAATCCATGGTTCGTGGCGCCGATGGGAGCATCGGCAGTGTTGCTGTTCGCCGTACCGTCCAGTCCGCTGGCGCAGCCGTGGTCGATCATCGGCGGGAACCTCGTGGCCGCCACGGTCGGCGTGGCGTGCGCACGCTGGATTCCGGAACCTGGGCTGGCGGCCGGCGTGGCGGTCGCGGTGGCCATTGGGCTGATGTTCCAGCTCCGCTGCGTGCACCCGCCCAGCGGCGCGGTGGCGATCACGGCCGTGTTTGGCGGCCCCGCCGTGCATGCGCTCGGATTCGGCTTCGTGGTGGTGCCCGTGGCGATCAATTCGATGCTGCTGCTGCTCACGGCCCTGGCGTTCAACAATGTCATGCGCCGCCGCTATCCGCACCGGCCGCCCGAACTGCCCACGCAACACCACACCAGGGACGTCCCGCCCAGCCGGCGCGTGGGCTTCACGCGAGCGGACCTCGATGCGGTACTCGAAGCGCGCGGCGAATTCCTGGACATCGAGGAAGACGATCTCGAGGCGATCCTGGTCGCCGCCGAACTGCGCGCCTACTCGCGCCGCTTTGGCGACGTGCGCTGCGGCGACATCATGTCTCGCGACGTGGTGTCCGTGCGTCCGGGCCAGCTTGCCGCCGATGCCGCCGCGATGATGGCGCGCCACCACATCAAGGCCCTGCCCGTGGTGGATCGCCAGAGCCGCCTGCTCGGCATCGTCACGCAAAGCGATTTCTTCCGCGCGCACCGTACGAACTCCCGCCGCGTCAACGGCTCCGTGCGCGACCTGATGACAAGCGCCGTGGTGACGGCGCATACGGACCAGCCGATGGTGGAACTGGCGCATGCGTTCTCCGATGGCGGCCTGCACCATGTACCGGTGATCGATGCCGAAAAGCGCGTGGTGGGCATGGTGACGCAATCGGACCTGGTGGCAGCCCTGCTGCGGCGCGATACCGTCGTCTCGTGACGGTTCGAGGGGAAACCCGGACGTCACATCGAATTCCGCTATGCTTACGGCGTTCTTGTAACGTGGACGCCGCCTGGCCTGCATAGATGAGTTCTGGACAACTGATAGAGAAGCTGGCTGCCGTGTTTGCGCTGATCGTCCTGATCGGCGGCTCACTGGTCGTACTCGCCCCATTCGCCACAGCGCTGGTGTGGGGCGCAATCCTGGCCTTCAGCTCCTGGTATCCCTATACGGTGCTGACGCGCTGGCTCGGCAACCGGCGCGTGCTGGCCGCGCTGATCTGCGTGCTGATCGCCACCGTGATCGTGCTCGGGCCATTCGTCTACGCTGGCGCCAGCTTCTCGGCCAATCTTGACGAGCTGACCGCGCTGGTCAACCGCTATGCCGAGCATGGTCTTCCACAATTGCCTGACTGGCTCAGCAGCCTGCCCTACGTCGGTTCGCAACTCGAATCCGCGTGGAACAAGGTCCTCACCGCCGATTCCGACACGCTGGCAAGCCTGCGCAAGCTGATTGCACCGGTGGGACACGTGCTGCTCGGCGCGGGCCTGTCCATCGGCGCGGGTCTTGGCCAGCTTGCGTTGTCGATCGTACTGGCATTCTTCTTCTACACCGGCGGCGAACTCGCCGTGGAATGGGTGCGCGGTGGCATGCGCCGCGTGGCTGGCGAACGCGCCGATCACCTTCTGGCACTCGCCGGCAGCACGGTCAAGGGCGTGGTCTACGGCGTGCTGGGCACCGCCTTCGTGCAGGCCGTGCTGGCCGGCATCGGGTACTGGATTGCAGGCGTACCAGGCGCGGCGATTCTCGGCTTTGTCACATTCTTCCTTTCGGTGATACCGGTGGGCCCGCCGCTGGTCTGGATTCCCGCCGCGCTGTGGCTCTATCACAGCGGCGAGACCGGCTGGGCAATCTTCATGGTGGTGTGGGGCGCCGGCGTGGTCGGCATGGCCGATAACGTGATCAAGCCGCTGCTCATCAGCAAGGGCACCGGCCTGCCGCTGATCTGGATCATGATGGGCGTGCTCGGCGGTGCGCTGGCCTTCGGCTTCCTGGGCGTCTTCATCGGCCCGACCGTGCTGGCGGTGGCCTATGCGCTGCTGCGCGACTGGACCATCGGCACGCAGGAACGCGCTGGCGTAACGGCCGTCACGGCGCCGCCGCCATCGCAACTGACACCGGATGCCTGAACACCGCGACCACGCCACGGCACCGACGCCGGACCTGCGCCGGCTCGTGGCGTGCGAGTACTGCGACGCGCTGTACGAGCGCACCGCGCTCGCGCCCGGTGAGCGCGCCACCTGCCTGCGTTGCGGGGGCGCGCTGTATCGCGAAAGCGCACGGGCTTATCGCCGCCTGCTGCCGCTCGTGATGACCGCGCTGATCCTGTTCCTGATCTCGAACACGTATCCGATCGTCGAGATGGACCTCAAGGGCGTGCGCACGCAAACCACGCTCTGGGGCGCCGTGCAGGCGCTCTACGCGGACCACATGACGCTGGTGGCCATGCTCGTGTTCGCCACGACGATCCTGTTCCCGCTGTCGGAGATGCTGATGATGTGCTATCTGCTCGTGCCAATGACCAGGAAACGCATGCCTCCCGGATTCGACAGCATCGTGCGCGGCATCCGCCAGACGCGGCCGTGGGGCATGATCGAAGTCTTCATGATCGGCGTGCTGGTCACGGTGGTGAAGCTGTCGACGATGGCGCAGGTGCTGCCCGGCGTGGCGCTGTGGTCGTTCGGCGCGCTGGTGGTGGTGCTGGCGGCGATGCTGTCGTTCGATCCGCGCGATCTCTGGCACTACCTTGAAACACCGGATGCGGACGATAGCCCGCCCGGCTCCGGGGGCGTCACGTCATGAACCGGCTGCACCGCCTTTTCCGCTCGGCCAGGGCGCGCGAGCGGCTTGCGCGCTCGCGGCGCATGGCCGCCGACGTCGTGGCAGACCTGACCGACGACGATGAACGCACGCCACTGGCGCAGGTACCGACCGCCACCTCGCGCGGACTGATCGCCTGCCATGCCTGCGACCTCGTCAGCCCGATGACGCTGGAGGGCGAGCCGTGCCCGCGCTGCGGCGCCACGCTGCATCATCGCAAGCCAGCCAGCCTGGCACGCACCTGGGCCTTCCTGCTGGCCGCGTACATCCTGTACATTCCGGCCAATCTGCTGCCGGTGATGGTCACCCAGTCGCTTCTTGGCGTGCAGCGCGACACGATCCTGTCCGGCGTGCTCTACCTGTGGCTGTCCGGCTCGCACATGCTGGCCGGTGTCGTGCTGGTCGCCAGCATCGTGGTCCCATTGCTGAAGATGATGATCCTGACGCTGCTGCTGGTGTCGGTGCATCTGAAATCGACGTGGCGTATCCGCCAGCAAACCAGGCTGTACGGCCTGGTCGAGATCATCGGCCGCTGGTCCATGCTGGACATCTTCGTTGTGGCATTGCTCGCCTCGCTGGTGCGGGCCGGAGCACTGGCCACGATCATCCCCGGGGCTGGAGCGCTGGCGTTCGCATCGGTGGTCGTCATGACCATGCTGGCGTCGCTGAGCTTCGACCCACGCCTGCTGTGGGACTCTCTCGAGACCGCGCACGCCCCCTCCATCGAATTGCCGGAAGCCGACAATGCCCGATCTTGACAACCCTACCCCGCCCCCTGCTGGCGTGCCCCAGCCGGCGCGCAAACGGCGCGCACGGTGGCTGCCTTCACTGGTGTGGCTGATCCCGATCGTCGCCGCCGTGGTGGGCATCTCGCTGCTGATCAACACGCTCGCCTCGCGCGGGCCCGAAATCAACGTTACGTTCCGATCGGCCGACGGGCTCACCCCAGGCAAGACAGCGGTCCGTTACAAGGACGTGGACATCGGCCTGGTCAAGTCAGTGCGGCTGGCTTCCGACCGCTCGCACGTCGTCGCGACAATCGAGCTGACCAAGGACGCCGAAAGCTTCGCCGTGAAGGACACGCGGTTCTGGGTGGTCCGCCCACGCTTTGCGATCAGCGGGGTGTCGGGCCTGGAGACACTGCTCTCGGGCGCCTATATCGGCGTGGACGCTGGCAAGTCGAATACGGGGGCGCGCAGTTTCACCGGGCTGGAAGTGCCGCCGGTGGTAACCGCCGACGCTTCCGGCCGCCAGTTCGTGCTGCGTGCGCAGGACCTGGGCTCGCTCGACATCGGCTCGCCGGTCTACTATCGCCGCGTGCAGGTGGGACAGGTGGTGGCGTACCAGCTCGATCCCAACGGGCGCGACATCTCGATGCGCGTGTTCGTCAACCGGCCCTATGACAAGCTCGTCAATGCCGATACCCGCTTCTGGCACGCCAGCGGCGTCGATCTGAAGCTCGACGCGAACGGGCTGAAGCTGTCCACGCAATCGCTGGTCACCGTACTGCTGGGCGGCGTGGCCTTCCAGGCGCCGGACAACTCCACGGTCACCGAGCCTGCGTCCGAGAACACGCAGTTCCTGCTGGCGGCAGACCAGTCCGAAGCGATGAAGGAACCCGAGGAGCTGGCGCCGGCGCTGGCGGTGCTCAACTTCGATCAGTCCGTGCGCGGTCTTTCGCCGGGCGCGCCGGTTGATTTCCGCGGCGTGACCGTCGGCCAGGTGCGCTCGATCGGCATCGAGTACCAGCGTGACAAGAAGGCCTTCCGCATGCCGGTGGTGGTGGAGTTCTACCCGTCGCGCATGGGCTTCCGCGAGCGCGATGTGTCCGACGAGGCCAAGAAGCGCAGCATCGTGCTGGGGTTGGTCAAGCGCGGTATGCGTGCGCAACTGCGCACCGGCAACCTGCTGACCGGACAGCTCTACGTGGCGCTCGACTTTTTCCCGAAGGCGCCGCCGCCGAAGGATATCGACCTCAATGCATCAATGCCTGAACTGCCGACCACGCCGGGCACCTTCGACGAACTGCAGGCCAAGCTGGGCGACATCGTCAGCAAGATCGACAAGGTGCCGTTCGATCAGATCGGGCAGGACCTGCGTACCAGCGTGGTGTCGATGAACAAGATGCTCGACAACGCCGACAAACTGGTCACGCAGCTCCATGGCGATGTGGCGCCGCAGGTGCTGGCAGCGCTGCAGGACGCCCGGCGCACGCTGAACGCCGCCAACGGCACGCTGGCATCGGACGCACCGCTGCAACAGGATACGCGCCGCATGATGCAGGAACTCACACGCACCGCCATATCGCTGCGCTCGCTGACCGACTATCTCGAACGCCACCCCGAGGCGCTGTTGCGTGGCAAGACGGAGAACGAATGATGAAACGCCCGCTGATCCTGTTGGCGCTGGCCGCCGCGATGCTCAACGGCTGTGCGTCATCGCCCGAGCCGCGCTATTACACACTGGCGTCCCGGGCCGCCTCGACCACCGTCCCCGACACGCAGCCCATCTGGATCGAGGTCGCCCCGGTTCGGGTACCCGAACGCCTGAACCGGGCGCAGATTGTGGTGGCCGATGGCAGTGCCGCTGGCGGCGTGAAGATGCTGGACCTGTCGCGCTGGTCGGCGCCGCTACCTGACGAACTGCGCGACGCGTTGTCGCAGCAACTGCAGGCAAATCTTGGCGCGGTGGATACCTACCAGCAGGGTCTGTCGGAAGTGCAACCGGTCTATCGCATCACCACGGAAGTCGTGCGACTGGATGCGGAGCTTGGCCAGCGCGCCAGCGCGTCGATTACCTGGACAGTGCGACGCTTGCCGGATGGCAAGGTGCTGGGCGGCCGTACCGTGGCTGAACTGCCGGCACCCGGGCAAGTGGATGGCATGGTGAACGCCTACCGTCAGATCGTGGCGGCAACCGCCACCGATATCTCCGCCGGCATCCAGTCGCTGCGCCGCTGACGCATCAATCCTCTGGACCGCCCTGCCGCAGCGCCTGCGCGCGATGCGCGGCGCGGCGGCGGTCCGCCTCGGCCATCGCGGCCAGGCATTCCTCGGCGCCTCCCGCCACCAGCCGCACGCTGCAGGCCAGCATCAGGTTCATCGGCAATCCGAAGTTCTCCACCACATAGCCCCGCGCATCGAGCGCATCGCCATCGGCGTCGATGCTGACGCAGGCGCGGTCGCGCAGCGTGCGGGCATCTGACGCATAACCCCAGACAGGCTTTTGCAGTGCCACGGCGAATCCGACCTCGAACGCCGTGCCGCTATCGGGCTCGCCCGGTCCACGAAAGTCGTCGAGGTTCGCCATGACGACGTCGGCGCGACGAATCAACGCGACGTTGGCTTCATAGATCCATTGCGCCGTGGCAGGGCCTGAGAGCCCGGCCGGAGCGGCCTTGTCCAGCGGATACAGACCTTCGTAGCCATGCTGCGCGCACAGGGCCTTCAATTGCTCACCCCAGTCACGTGCGTCCTTGCGGAACACATCGAAGCCGGCGAGGTAGATCGATTTCATGGCGCGTGCCCTCCGTTGGTATCGGTTCGGAAGAATACCGCAGCCGGATAATCCGGCCATGGAAATGGTCGGGACTAAATCAGGAAAAACCGATGAAAAATCGTTGCCATCCTGATCACTCCGCATCAGAGAATCACCGCCCAGCGCACCCCACATTCACCACCCCCAACGAATACCGCCAATTTTTCGGGATATTCAATCGGAATATCTTTAAAAGTCACTCATTCCGAATTTAAGGAAACGGTGATTTATCACGTTTCCCACAATCTTTAATCTTGACCTCGTCATGAAGACGCGATGCGAGCGGCGGCACGCACGGCACGAGGGGCATTGATTATGTTTGCCCTGCACACTGGGTACGCATGGTTCGCTCCCTTTTCGGGTCGTGTCGGTCTGACTTGACAGCTTTCCATCTCACACCATGACATAAGGTCAAAACAGTGAAAAACCTTCAATCGAAGATTCTTGCCGCATCCCTGGCGTTCGCCGCAATGAGCCCGGCAGCATTTGCCGCTGACGGCACCATCACGTTCACCGGTCGAGTCACCGCGCAGACCTGCACGATCGCAGGCAACGGTGGAAACAACAACTTCACTGTCGCGCTGCCCACGGTTTCCGCATCGACACTGGCCACTGCGGGCAACTTCGCCGGCCGTACGCCTTTCAGCATTCAGCTCACCGGTTGCAACCCGAACTCGGGCAACGTGGCCACCTACTTTGAACCGGGCGCAACCATTGACGCCACCACTGGCCGCCTGATCAACACCGCCACGACTGCGGCAGCCACCGAAACCACCGCCGCTACCACGGCCGCCACCAACGTACAGGTCGGCCTTCTGAACGCTGACCTGACGAACATCGCGCTGGGCTCGGCATTCGCCTCGCAGAACTCGCAGCAGGTCGCCATCACGGGCGGCACGGCAACGCTGCAGTACTACGCGCAGTACGTGGCAACCGGCGGCGCCACCACGGCGGGCGACGTCACCACAACGGCAACGTACTCGATCGTATATCCGTAACTCGGACCCTCGTCCACTTCGTCAGCCTGCCGATATGCCCGCGCATATCGGCAGGTCCGCCCTTACCGCATTTCAGTCGGTCATCCAGTCCGCCTTCAACATCATGCTTAAGACTTCACGCTACCGTACAGCCATCGCCGCCTTTCTCCTGGCATTGATTGCGCCCGGAACGCTTGCGTCCGTGGTACTGACCGGGACTCGGGTCATCTATCCGGAATCGGAAAGGGAAGTAACTCTCAAGCTCACCAACGAAGGCGAAACGCCGTCGCTGGTGCAGGCATGGATTGACGACGGGGATTCGAAGGCAACACCAGAAAGCGCAAAGTCACCGTTCACTCTGGTACCTCCAATGTTCAGGCTGGACCCGAAGAAGGGACAGACACTGCGCATCATCTATCTCCGAGAGCCCCTGCCTCGTGACCGCGAGTCAATGTTCTGGCTCAACGTCCTCGACGTGCCCCCCGTTGCATCGAAAGGGGAAAACCTGCAGAACTCGCTTCAGTTCGCATTCCGCTCGCGCATCAAGCTGATGTTCCGTCCGGATGGATTGCCGGGCGATGCAGCCAGCGCGCCGGAGAGCGTCACCTGGCGCTTCTTGCGCAAGGACGATGGCCAACATGTACTGACCGCCACGAATCCCACGCCCTACCACATCACTTACATATTGGTCGAAGCGACCGCCCAGGGGCACGTGTACCGCAACGACGCCGGTGCAATGGTCGAGCCTGGCGCGACGATCGAGTTCCCCATTGGAGACACCCCGGTCGTATCCAGCGAACCAGAGCAAGTGCATTACACCACCATCAACGATTTTGGCGCCGGCGTATCGAGCATCTACAAGTCGAAACCGACGCGGTCTGCAAAAGGGCAATGAAAATGCGTAAAACCAAGCCACGCGCATCGCGTGTTCTGGCTGCGCATTGGATCCTGGCCACCACGCTGCCCACCGCGGCAATCGCCGAACCGTTTGACGGGGCCGTCCCCGTCGCCGCAGTACAGTTCAACAATGCGTTCCTGCAACGGTCAGATGGAACCAGCGTCGATGTCAGCCGCTTCACAACGGGGAACCCCATCACGCCGGGCGACTACCCGGTGGATCTCTATCTGAACGGCGCATGGATCGGGCGCGAGACCGTGCGATTCCAGTCGCAGGACGATGTCGTCGCACCGTGCATGAACCGTGCGCTCATCACCAAGCTGAACATCGATGAACGGGCATTGCCTCCCGTCAATCAAAACGCCATAGCACGCGCGATCGGTGGCGAATGCACCCATCCTTCCTCGATTTCGGATGACCTCACGTGGTCGTTCGACCTCAACGACCTGCGTCTGGACATCAGCGTGGCGCAGGCGTTGCTCCGCCGCGCGCCTCGCGGTAGTGTGAGCCCCGAACTCCTGAACGAAGGCGTCCCGTCGGCAACGCTCGCCTATAACCTCAATACGTTCCACTCGACGGGGCAAGGGGCCGGCACGACGACATACCTCGGTCTCGATTCGGGCCTGAACATCGGGGCCTGGCACCTGCGGCAGCGTTCGTCGATGACCTGGCAGACCATCGGCAATAGCTACAACTACCAGAATATCGCCACCTATGTTCAACGCGATATCGCGCCGTTGCGCAGTCAGCTCACCATCGGTGACGCCTACACGGATGGTGCCGTCTTCGACAGCTTCTCCGTACGCGGCGTCAACCTGGCCAGCGACGATCGCATGCTCCCTGACTCGTCACGCGGCTATGCTCCGCTGGTCCGGGGCGTCGCGCGTTCCAATGCGCGCGTCACGGTGACTCAGAACGGCAACAAGCTCTATGAGACGACCGTTGCACCCGGCCCATTCGAGATCACCGATCTCTATGCCACGGGCTATGGCGGCAACCTGCTGGTCACCGTAACGGAAGCCGATGGCAGTCAAAGCAGCTTTACAGTGCCATATGCGTCCGTGGTGCAGCTGCTCCGGCCCGGCATTACCCGCTATTCGGCCACTGCGGGCGAGTATCGCAATGGTTCCAGCAATTCGTCCGGCCGGGAGAAGCTGGTTCAGGGCACCGTGCAGCATGGCTTCAACAACTTC
>JAFAJB010000027.1 GCA_019236395.1 Cupriavidus sp. | reverse complement strand
TTCGTTCGAGGCGCTGCGCGGCGTCAACGCGATCACCCATTTCACGCACTACACGGTAGCGCATGCCCACCTTGGGCTTTACGCGTTCGTGAGCTTCGTCTTCTTCGGTTCGATCTATTTCATCGTGCCGCGCATCACACAGCGGGAATGGCCTTACCCGGGCCTGATCACGGCGCACTTCTGGTGTGTGGCGCTTGGCATCGCGATCTATTTCGTCAGCCTGACCATTGCGGGGACGCTTCAGGGGCTGGTCATGCTCGATGCGTCGAAGCCGTTCATCGATTCCGTCACGCTGACGGTGCCTTACCTGCAGGCCCGCTCGCTCGGTGGTGGATTGATGGTGCTGGGGCACCTGTTCTTCATTGCCAACTTCGTCTGCGTGATCCTGGGGCTGGGCCCCAATCGCGACAAGCCGGCGATGTTTGCGCTGGCCCAACTGGAAAAGGCGGGAGGCGGTTCATGAGCAATATCACCTTGCTGATTGGCGCCGGCATGGTCATGCTGGCGCTGGCCACCAGCGCGCTGGTGGTGGTGCCCTACATGCAACTGCGGGAAGTGAAGCCCGCCCCCGGGCTGAAGCCCTATACGTCCGCCGAGCTCAGGGGCCGGCAGGTCTATATCGCCAACGGCTGCATCTACTGCCATTCGCAGCAGCCGCGCGACCCGTCCTTCGCACCCGATGGCAAGCGAGGATGGGGCAGGGCATCAGTGGCGGCGGATTACTACTACGACCATCCGCACCTGCTGGGCACCATGCGCACCGGCCCGGACCTGTTCAACATCGGCGCGCGCCAGCCCAGTGCGGACTGGCATCTGGGCCACCTGTACCAGCCGCGCGCCTATGTGCCGCAGAGCATCATGCCGAGTTATCCGTTCCTGTTCGAGGTCAAGGATGCCGTCGATCCCGGGGAGAAGGCGCTGACGCTGCCGCCCGGCGCAGCGCCGCCAAACAAGGTGGTGGTGGCAACGCCTGAAGCGCTGGACCTTGTTGCATACCTGAAGTCGCTCGATCACACCTACTCCGCCCTTGCCACGGCCGGCGACGCCGCAGGCAAGCCGGGCCAATAGGCCAGGCGCGCTGCCAGCGCCGCCGACTGCCGGGAACCCACGCCATGCCAGAGACCCCGTCACCGATTGAGCCCTCCCGGCAGGAGCAGCGGGAGCTTGCGGACCCCCATGAAAGCTATTCACCGGTTCCCAAAAGCGTTCTGGCGCTCGTGGCCGTGCTGATCGTCTGGGGCTTCTACTACATCACGCAGGCGCCGATCAACATCCCTTCCGAGTTGGGCGATGGGCGCACCGTCAGCGCGCTGGGCGGCAAGAAGGCCGCGAGCGGCGGCGCGGCGGATGGCGCGGCCGTGTTCTCGGCGAACTGCGCCGCCTGCCACCAGGGAACGGGGCTCGGGCTGCCCGGCGTGTTCCCGCCGCTGGCGGGCTCGGAGTGGGCCCAGGGCAAGCCGGAGACCGTGGCAGCGATCGTGCTGCACGGCATTACCGGCCAGCTGACGGTCAAGGGCAACACATTCAATGGCGCCATGCCACCGTTCGCGGCCCAGCTCAGCGACGCCGAGATTGCCGCCGTGCTGAGCTATGTGCGAAGCCAGTGGGGCAACAGCGCGCCGCCGCTGACCGCGGAACAGGTAGGCCAGGTGCGTGCCGCCACCAAGGACAAGGCGAGCCCCTTCGATGGCGACAAGGAACTGAACGCGCTCAAATAGGGACGGTTGGAATCGACAGCCATGGAATCTCGGGCACTCCGGCAGCTACCGAGCCTGCGCGCGGCGGCCTTTGGCTGTCTGGCGTTGTGCGTCGCATTTGCCATCCCGCTTTCGTGGCTGACGCGGGGCATGCAGGTCTGGACGCTCGATGCGCGTCGCGGGGCGATGGCGGCGACGGGACAACTGGTAGCCCCGGCCGTGACGCTGCGCGACGCGCGTGGCAATCCATTCACACCATGGAGTGCGGATTCGCAGTCCGGCGTGGTCTATCTCGTGGATTTCATCTATACGCGCTGCAATTCGGTCTGCGCCGCGCTGGGTCCGGAGTTTCTCCAGCTTCAGCGCGGTATCGAGGCACTGGGCCTGGACCGGCGGGTCAGGCTCCTTTCGATTTCCATTGATGCCGAGCGCGACGATACGCCGAGTCTCTCGGCCTATGAGGCACTGCAGCACGCGGATGGCCGTGTATGGCGCGTCACCGCGCCCGTGACGACTGCCGGGCAATCCGCGCTGCTGCGTGGACTCGACGTGATCGCCATTCCGGATGGGATGGGCGGCTACGTGCACAACGGGGAAATCCATGTGATCGACCAGCATGGCGTGGTGCTCGGTCTGTATGACTACGCCGATTTTGGTCAGGCGCTGCAGGCGGCGAGGCTGGCCTTGCGATGAGGCTCATATCGATCGTCAATGGCCCGTATGCGTTCCGTCCATTCGGGTCGAGGATCGCGTGGTGCGTCTTGTGCCTGCCATGTGTGTTGCTGGTGGCGCCGGTGCGCAATGCGATCGAGTCGGGCATGACGCTCCAGATGCTGGTCGAGTTTCCGCTGCTGAGCGCCTCGGGGGTTGCTGCCGCCGCGCTGGTCTCGCGCCGCCACGCGGGCAGCCGCGCCATCGACGCGCTGATGCATATGGGACTTGCGCCGCTGCTATGCGCGTCGCTGTGCCTCATGTTCTGGATGGTGCCGCTTGCATTGGACCTGGCACGGCTGCATGCGGGCGTCAACGCGGCGAAGTACGTCTCGCTGCTGGTCGCAGGCGCGGCGCTTCAACAGGGACTGAAACGGGCACCGGCTGCCGTGCTGGTGTTCTATGCCGGCAATCTGGTCTGGGCGCTGGCCACGGTCGGCATGCTGTTTCACGATGCCGAGACCCGGCTGTGCGCCAGCTTTCTGCTGGGCGATCAAAGGCTGGCTGGCATTGGCCTGATTGGCAGTGCCGTTGCAATTACCGTGGCACTTGTTCTTTACCTGCGGCAACTGCCTGGCTTTGGCTTCGGCGCCCCCGATTGAGCGGATGGCGAGCCGCTCGCCATGTCAGCGTGCAATCAGCAGCGTTGCAGCGTGAAGCAGCACACCGATGGTGCCGCCGACAAGCGTGCCGTTGATGCGGATGAACTGCAGGTCGCGCCCGATCTCCGCTTCGATCTTCCGACTGATCTCGTCGGTGTCCCAGCTCCGTACTACGTCGGAGATCAAAACGGGCACCTGATGGCGATAGCGGACGACCATCGCATGCACAAGCCGCAGGCCCCACCCATTCAGCTTGCGCTGAAGTACCGGGTCCTGCGCCACCGCCGCGCCGATGGAAGCCAGCACGCGTGACGCGGTGGCACGGAACATGGAGTCGCTGCCGGTGATGTCGCCCTGCAGCCGCGCCCTGAGCTGTTGCCAGAGATGACGATAGCGGTGCTCATGCTTCAGATGGCGAATGCAGTCGCGCATCCAGATGCGGCCGATGCGCTGGCTGCGCTCGGAGGTGCGCAGCCAGACAATCGTCTGCGCGATGGAATCGTCAAGCTGGAGGCGTAGCGGATGCTCGGGGTTCTCGCCGACTTCGTGCATCAGCGCGACGATGCCCTCCACAAACTTGTCGACGATATAGGTGTCGAACCGTCCCGGCGTGTAGCGTGACGCCTCGCTGAATTTCGCCTTCAGGAGACCGGAATGCTGTGTGAGCCAGTGCTCCATGGCACGCAGCGCGCGATCGAGCAATGGCGCGTGCCGGTCGTTATCGGTCAGGATCTGCAGCAGGCTGCCAGCCAGTCGCGATGGATCGAATTCCCGAAGACGGGGCTCGGCGATACGCTCGAAGAAGCGGGCCACATCGTCGTCGTTGAACGTATCCAGCAGCCGGGGAATCGCGTCCGCTATCGGGTCCACCAACGTCCGGCTGTTGGCCGGCGTGGTCAGCCAGCTCCCCACGGCCATCGCACCGTTATGCGTGCGCAGCCTGCTGGCGATCAGGTCAGGGGCGAGGAAATTCCGTTCGACGAAGCTGCCAAGGCTCTCGGCAATGCGAGCCTGATTGCGCGGAATGATCGCGGTGTGCGGGACGGGCAGGCCGAACGGGTGCCGGAACAGTGCGACCACCGCATACCAGTCGGCCACGGCGCCCACCGTTCCGGCTTCCGCGAAAGCGCGCACCCAGGCCAGCCAGGGATAGCTGGCCTGGCCGAGTACGCTGGCGAGCAGCAGGGTGACGAGTGCCACCAGCATCCCGGTTGCGACGAATCGCATGCGTCGCAGCCCGGCAGGATCGCCGCGCAAGTCCGGGTCGGAGGCTGCGAGCGCGGCGCCATCGCCCGGCAGGCTGCTCAAGGCAGCTCCTGACGCAGGAACCTGCGCACCACCGGCGCAACCTCGCTGGCGCGAGCGACCAGGAACAGATGGCCGTCGTCGATCACATAGAGCGTGGCATTGCGGATGCGTGCAGCCAGGATCTTGGCGTTGGCAAGCGGTACGATCGGATCGTCATTGCCGTGCATGACCAGTGTGGGCTGGCGCAGCGCCCCCAGCCACAGCAGGCTGCTCCAGCCCCAGGCGGCCATCAGCTGGTAGACGTAGCCGCGGCCCTTTGGCGGCTGGATATGGCGGCTGTGTTCACGAAGCAGGTCTGGATCGTTCCGATAGGTGCCACCGTAGATCTCGGCGCCGACCTTCTCCAGATAGGCCGGATCGGTATAGCGGCGCGAGCCGATCAGCCGGGTCAGTACGGACAGCTTGCCGGGCACCATGATCACGCCCGGCGAGGTGGCCGCCAGAATCAACCTGCGGCAGCGCGTCGGATAGAGATGCGCGAACTGCTGCGCCAGTGCGCCGCCCCACGACACGCCGAGCACGTCGACGGGCCCGGCGTAGCCGAGGCGTGTGAGCAGCTTGTCCGCCATCACGCTGAGCGTCGACAGGCGATAGGGCACCAGCGGCGTGGGCGATCCGCCAACGCCGGGGATGTCGAAGATGATGACTTCGACATCCCCGAGCGCAGCCACGAATGGCTCGACCAGTTCGAGGTTGGCCCCGATGCCATTGAAGATCAGCAGCGGTGGTCCTTCGGCGCTGCCACGGCGAATGCCGACGCGCAGCGACTTCCCTTCCAGATCGATCGTCCGGATCTCCATCGTGCCGGCTGTCTCGGCCATGGTTGCTGTTTCGGTCATCTGGCTTTTCCTCGCTTTTCCTTGATAGCGGGCCTCCGCATGGAGGCCGCGCGTTTGGGTTTGGCAATGCGCCAGGCAGTTGCTTACTGGGCTGGCTTGACCAGCGCCTTGAGCTCTTCAACGTTCTCGGCAGCGCGCTTGCTGATGGTAGCCAGACTTTCGGCCTGCGTCTTCTGGGCGATGTCCGCCAGTTCGCGCAGGTTGGCGAGGGTCTTCTGGAACGCTTGCTGCAGCAACTCGACAGCACCGGCAGCGGTGCCGGGCTCAGCCTTCTGCGTCACAAGCGTCTGCAACTCCGACACGGCGGCGCGTGCCATGTCGGCCTGCTTCTGGCCGAATGCCTGTGCGCCATCGAGCACGGACAGGCCGATGCTGGCGAGTGCCGCGACGTCCTTGCGACGCGACTCCCGGAGGGCGGCGAGATCGAAGCCGGGCAGCTTTGCGCCAAGCGTCTTCATGTAGTCGCCAAAGATCGTGCTTTGGGTGGTGGTTTCCATGGTCATGCTCCTGTGAAAGTGAGTGGGTGAAGGAAATCGAAAGTTCAGTAGATCAGCTTGCCGTGACATAGGTGCCCGGTGCGTCCGCCAGCGGCGGGTGACGCTTGCTGCCAAGCGCAGCCGGCGCGGCACGGCGCTCGCCGGATCGCTCGGCCAGCCACTGGCACCAGTTGCCCCACCAGGAATCCGACTCGGTGCGCGCACCGGCAAGCCACGCGTCGGGGTCGGCAGGCAGTTCGGGGTTCAGGAAGAACTTGGCCTTCGGATTGCCCGGCGGGTTGATCAGGCTCTGGATGTGGCCGCTCGAACTCAGCACGAACTGCGTGTTGCCGCCAAAGGCCTTGGCAGTGTTGTAGACGCCCTTCCACGGCGTGATGTGGTCGGTGATGCCTGCCACGACGTACTTGTCGCACTTCACGCTGGACAGGTCGATCGGCGTGCCGAGCACGTTCAGTTTTCCCGGGCGTGCGAGCAGGTTGCTGGTGAAGATATCGAGCAACTGGCCGTGGAACTTGCCGGGCAGCCGCGTGGTGTCGTTGTTCCAGTAGAGGATGTCGAACACCGGCGGCGGATTGCCCAGCAGGTAGTTGTTGACCCAGTAGTTCCAGACCAGGTCGTTCGGCCGCATCCAGGCGAACACGCGGCCCATTTCGTCTCCTCCCAGCACACCCTTGAGAATGCTGTTCTGCTTGGCCGCCGATATGCTCTCCGGCGTGGCAAACAGGCCGATTTGCGAGTCGGCGGTACTGTCGATCACGGCCACCATCAGCGTGGCAGCATTGACCAGGTGTTCGTTGCGTGCTTCGAGGTGACCGAGCAGCGCTGACATCGTCATGGCGCCCGAACAGGCACCGTGCAGGTTGACGTCGTCGCTGCCGGTGATGTCGCGTATCGCGTGGATGGCTTCGATCAGGGCGGCGACGTAGGTGTCCATGTCCCAGTCGCGGTGATCCACGGTGGGATTGCGCCAGCTCACCGTGAACACCTGGAACTCACGCTTCAGCAGGTAGTCGACGATGCTCTTGCCCTCTGACAGGTCGAACACATAGAACTTGTTGATCTGCGGCGGCACGATCAATTGCGGACGGCCATATACCTCGCCGGTGGCGGGTGCGTACTGGATCAGCTCGAGCACCTCGTTGCGGAACACCACCGCGCCGGGCGTGGTGCCGAGGTTCTTGCCCACCTTGAAAGCGCTCATGTCGACCTGGGCGGGCATGCCCTGGTTTTGCAGCATGTCCGTCAGTGCATTCCTGATGCCGGAGATCAGGCTGGTGCCGCCGGATTCGACGACTTTCCTGAGCGCCGCCGGGTTGCCGATCAGCGTGTTGGTCGGTGCCAGCGCATCGGTAATCAACTGCAGGACGAACTGTGCGCGTTCCTTGCTGCGCGTATCGAGCGCGGAGCGATCGACGAAGCCGGTCAGCGCGTTTTGCCACGCCAGGTAGCTCTGCATCGCGATACGGTAGAAGGGATTCTGTTGCCAGGCGGCATCCAGGAAGCGCTTGTCGCCCTTTACGGGGGCAGTTGTGCCGTTGCCAGACAGGATCGCCAGCAACTCACGCGCCAGCGCGGCTTCCTGCTCCAGCAGGACGGCGGGCTGCCGCACGGCTTGCGCGCCGACTTGCTGCATGGTGGCTGCAACGTCGCAGGGGCGCATGCCAACGAACGGGTTGACCCGTGCCGGGGTACGCGTGGGCTGCTTCCCGGACTTGCCGGCTTCAGTGTTCGGGGCGGGGGTGTCGGTACGGACTGCCATTTCATTATTCCTATCTTCAAGCATTGATTGCGGGCCGATTCAGGTTCAGCGCGCCGCTACCAGCATTGCCAGCGTCTCCGCCAGCAGCGCCGGCTTCTCCTCGCCCTCGATCTCGAGCACATTCGCCGTCTTGATCATCACGCGCCCGCCGCCCTTGTTTTCCACCGCGATCAGCGTGACTCGGCTGCGTACACGGGCTCCAGCCTTGACGGGGGTGATGAAGCGCACCTTGTCGAGCCCGTAGTTGAGGCCGGCTGCCGCATCGGGCGGAATCAGCCCGAGGTCCATGCCCAGCGAGGCCAGCAGCGACAGCGTCAGGTAGCCGTGAGCGATGGTCCCGCCGAACGGGCTTTCGCGCCGTGCGCGATCCACATCGACGTGAATCCATTGCTGGTCGCCGGTGCACGCTGCAAATGCATCGATCCGTGCCTGATCGACGACGACCCACTCCGACACGCCAAGCTCTCGCCCGACGAACTCATCAAGAGTGTTCATGCTGTATCCGTGAATCTTCATGATGTGTCTCCTTGTTCCTCAGGCGATAAACCGTTCGCGTATCAACTTCTTGTTCACTTTGCCGATGCTGGTCTTATCGAGCGCCTCGACGATCCGGATGACCTGCGGCACCGCGTACTTCGAGATCCGTCCGCGCTCGCTGTAGGCCAGGACGTGCTGCCGGATGTCTTCCTCGATGGCGACGACAGGTGCCCCGGCCTTCAGGACGACCAGCGCTACCGGGCGCTCGCCCCATTTCTCGTCCTTCACGCCAATCACGGCCACTTCGGATACGCGCGGGTGCTGGGAGATCAGGCTTTCGATTTCGAGCGAGGACACCCATTCGCCGCCAGACTTGATCACGTCCTTGATGCGGTCGGTGATCTGCAGGTAGCCACCGGCGTCGATGTTCGCGATGTCCTGCGTGTGCAGGTAGCCGCCTTCCCACAGCGTCGCGGAAGCTTCCGCGTTGTTCAGGTAGCCCTGCGTGAGCCACGGCGCGCGGACCACGATCTCGCCGCATGCACGGCCGTCATGCGGCAGGTCCGCCATCTCGTCGTCGACGATGCGCAGATCGACCAGCGGCACCGGCAGCCCGGTCTTGCAGCGAAGGCTGACCTGCTCGTCGATGTCGAGCTTGTCGGCGTCCGGCGGCAATTGGGCCAGGCTCAGCATCGGGCAGGTCTCGGACATGCCGTAGCCGGCAAAGACATCGATGCCGCGTTCGAGTGCGGCGCGTGCCAGGCCCTGGGGCAGTGCGCCCCCGCCGATGATGACCTTCCAACGGCTCAGGTCGGTGGTCTCGGCAGCCTTGCTGTTCAGCAGCATGTGCAGGATGGTGCCGACGCAGTGCGAGAACGTGACGCCCTCATCGCGCACCAGCTTGAGCAACTGATCGGGCACGTATCGGCCCGGGTAGACCTGCTTGACCCCCAGGACGGTGGCGACGTACGGCATGCCCCAGGCATGCACGTGAAACATCGGCGTGACCGGCATGTACACGTCGCCACGGTGAAAGCGCTGACCGGACACCGGGCTGGCCAGCGCGGCCATTGCGGTGATGGTGTGCAGCACCAGCTGGCGGTGCGTGAAATAGACGCCCTTCGGCAGGCCGGTGGTGCCGGTGGTGTAGAACGTGGTGGCGCGGGTGTTCTCGTCGAAGTCCGGGAAGTCGTAGTCGCTCGGGCTTGCCGCAAGCATGCCTTCGTACTCCGCCCAGAACGGAATGGTGTGGGCGACGGGCTGGCTGTCTGTCTCGTCGATCCACACAAAGATCCGCACGGTCTCGAGCTGATCCTTGATCGACTCGACCACCTGAATGAAATCCGTGTGCACCAGCAGCACTTCCGCGCCGGCGTGGTTGATCGTGTAGGCGATTTCGGCCGGCGACAGCCGGACGTTCACCGTCTGCAGCACCGCGCCCATCATGGGGACCGCGAAGTAGCTTTCCAGGTAGCGATGGCTGTCCCAGTCCATCACGGCGACGGTGCTGCCGCGCGTGACGCCCAGGCGGCTCAGGCCATTGGCCAGCCGGCCGATGCGCTCGCGCAGCGTCCTGTAGGTCTGGCGGAGTTCGCCGCGATAGACGATTTCCTGATCGGGGGCCTGAGCAAGCGGCGTGTGCAGCAAGTGCTTGATCAGCAACGGGTAGGCATAAGCGGATGGGGTCGTATCCATCACCTGGTCCAGCATGAGAGTCTCCAGAAAAACTTGCGTGGGGAAACTGGTACGCCGGAACCGTCACCCTTTGCCCGGGTTCTGGCGGCGTCGTTTGATGGACTCATAATGGACGGCCGAACGCGGTCCAATAATCCCCCGAACAGGGGAGCGAATTGGGGGACCGATGCGGGGGAGGGAGAGGGGAAAAGAAGGAAGAAAGGGGGAGCTGCGCTCAGTGGCCGACCACCAGGCCGAGCGATTGCGCCCGGGAAACCGCCTGCGCACGCTTCTCGACCGAAAGCTTGCTGAAGATGTTCTTGATGTGGCTCTTGACGGTCTCAGGCGCGATGCCGAGCGTGCGCGCGATCTCCTTGTTAGACTGACCCGCGGCAATCAGGTTGAGCACGCCGCGTTCGCGCGTGCTCAAGCCTTCAGGCGCCGGGGCCTCGTCCAACGGGGCACGGGCTGGATCGCGAACCGCATGGCGACCCGGATAGCGGGCGCGGGATCGTTCGATGATCTGGTCGATGCATTCGATGCGAAGCTTGTCGTGACCCGCGTGCATGGTCTCTCGCACCGCCTGCAGCAGATCGCCGACATCAGGGCCCTGGTCGAGGATGGTCCGGTACGCGCGCGCGGATTCGATCGCCGCCAGCACTTCGCGACATTCATCGGCGGCCCGCGTGCGGTCGCCCGCCGCCAGGCAAGCCAGTGCGAACATCGTGCGGGCGCGCAGCGCAAGGTAGTCGCCACGATGCTGCTGGAATCGTTCCAGTACGGCCGTGAGCGGGGCGATGGCATCGTGCGCGCGTTGCCTGGCCATCGCAAGCGATGCTTCGCCAAGCGAGCGGTAACGGTCGATTTCCTCGCTGACGGATGCTTCCGTGCGATCCGCGGCGGCGGCTATGCGTGCCAGCTGCGAGACGCACGCAGCGGCTTCCGTGACCCTGTCTTCCGCAAGCTGGAGCCGCACGCGCTCGAATAGCGTGGCCGCGATCAGCCGCTGCCAGCCGCGCTCGGGCGCCAGGCCTTCCGCCTGGTCCAGCCATGCATGTGCCTGTTCGATGTTGCCCCGCGCCGCCGCGATGCGCGTCAGTAGCGTGTACGCCAATAGCACGCTATCGAGTAGCGCCG
>JAFAJB010000213.1 GCA_019236395.1 Cupriavidus sp. | reverse complement strand
TCCCAGGCGTTATGTCACGCCCGGGCTGACGGAGACCTTTAACGTCGCCGATACCAGGGAAGTGGAAGCGATGCAGGTGCAGTACGTCGGCGAAGAGGATGTGGATATCGGCGACGGCACGATGCGCACGAAGCACTTTGTGCGCCTGCCGCGCCACCCGAACGACAAGCGCCGCGTGGAGATCTGGCTGGCGCAGGCGCTGAACTGGATGCCGGCGCGTCTGCGTCAGACGGAGCCTGATGGCACTCAGATCGATCTCGTCTATCGTAGTAGTGAGTCACACTGAGTGAAGCGCCTGGAGTTGCGCCAGGGTGGCCCTGTGATTGGCGCCATGACCGTTCGGAGACTGACACATGTCTGAAACTTCCGTTTCGATTGCGTCGCAAACGCGCCGGATCCAGGCCGGCGATGTGCAACTGCAGGTGCGCATCGATGGCAACGACGGGCCATGGGTCATCCTGGCGCATGCGCTCGGTGCGAATCTGACATTGTGGGACGACACCGCGCGGCATCTTGCCGCACGCTATCGCGTGTTGCGCTTCGACATACGTGGGCACGGCGGCAGCGATGCGCCGGTGGGCCCCTACACCATGGCGCGGCTGGCCGACGACGTGGTGGCGCTGATGGACGCGTTCGAAATCGGTCAGGCCCACTTCTGTGGGGTGTCGGTGGGCGGCATGGTTGCCCAGACCCTGGGCGTGCGGTATCCCGAGCGGCTGCTGTCGCTGACGCTGGTGGATACCAATCACCACACCCCGCTGGAAGCCCATCAGATGTGGGCCAACCGCATTGGGCAGGTGGAAGCCCACGGCATGGCAGGAACGGTTGCGTCTACACTGGAACGGTGGCTGACGGCGCCATTCCGCGAAAGGCATCCCGATGTCGTCGAGCAAATCCGTCAGATGCTGATGGCTACGCCGGTGCGAGGCTACGTCGGCGTGGCGCAGGCGATCGAGGCCTTCGACCTGGCCGATGCAATCACGCGGATCCATTGCCCGACGCTGGTGGTGGTCGGGGACAAGGATGAAGGGGCACCGGTGTCGATGGCCCAATCCATTGCGGAAAAGATTCACGGTGCGAGACTGGAGGTGTTGCCAGATGCCGCGCACCTGTCATTCATAGAGCAACCGGAACGCTTCCATGCGATCTTCGATGCGTTCCTTGGCCACGCGGCGTGTGGCGGTCAGTGTGATATTCCGTAACGCCATAGGAAAGATCGCAACACAGTAGTGCTCGGCGCTCAAGAAACTTGCGAGCGGCGCCGATGCCCAATGATAAGAGGGCAGCTACGGCACGCAAGGTTCGTCCGGCTGTACAACCTGAAAACTTGAATTTCGGACGACTACCCTCAGCTTGGAGAGGAAATCGCGTCAACCCCAGAGGCCTTGCGCCGGGAACGCAGCAATGCGCGGGATTGCCGCCAACTATGCCAGGAGGTAGTGCGATGCAAATGATCTACAACAGCGACAATTACTGCATTGTCGAGTTTGGAGCAGATGTCGAGCATGCGACCCTTGCCTCGGGCGGTTACGAAATCGTCGACAAGAACCTGAAACGCGAGATTTTCCTCGGCGGTCATTTGGCCGAGACCTTCCGCGCCGACGTGACGCGTCTGATCGAGAGCGAACCCTCGGTGGAAGAAGTCGATGAGTTTCTCGGCAAATTCGATACGGTGATGAACAACCCGCTGGTCATGCATTGAACCTGCGGCACGCAAGCATCGCCTGGATACCAGAACGCCCGCTGACGCGGGCGTTTCTGTTTTCTCAGAAGTATCGGATTCAGTATTGTTCCCAGGGCAGCCCCTCGTGGCGCCAGCCGTTGATGGTGTTGCGATGCCGCTGTGCGTCGAGATCCCCTTCAAAGCCGTGCTGCACATGGTAGACCGTGGTGAAGCCGGCGCCCTCCAGCGCACGTGCTGCGGCCGACGACCGGTTGCCGCTGCGGCAGATCAGTACCACCGGCCGCGCCGAGACGTGGCCGGCCAGCTTCTTCACCGCCTGCACGAAATGCGGATTGACTTCCCAGTCGGGGCCGTCGTTCCAGGGGACGTTGTGCGCGCCGCGCGGATGGCCGACGAAGAGGTATTCCATCTCGCTGCGGCAGTCGATGAACAGCGCATCGGGCTCGCCGCCAAGCAGCGTGTGGGCGTCATTTGGGCTCAGGTGTTGCATGGGAGGGGGATTCGTGGCGAATACGTCTCTCAGTGTAGGCGCGGCGCCCGCCGCTGACAACCGGATCCGCGCCCGGCCGGATATGCCAGCGCCGCCCGCAATGCCTTGATCTACCTGATAAAATCGCGGTCTCCAATTAGCCAGAATTGCGCGGCGCCGCCGCCGCAACGAAGATCGAGCCCCATCATGAGCGCCGTCCAATCCGCCCCACGCCCCTACACCCGGGCCGCCAGCCTGCCGAAGCTGCTGCGCGACCGCATCCTGATTCTCGACGGCGCGATGGGCACGATGATCCAGCGCTACAAGCTCACGGAGGCCGACTACCGCGGCACCCGCTTCGGCGACCACCCTATCGACGTGAAGGGCAACAATGAACTGCTGCTGCTGACGCGTCCGCAGGTCATCTCCGAAATCCACGAGCAGTACCTGGCCGCCGGCGCCGACCTGATCGAAACGAACACGTTCGGTGCCACGCGCGTGGCGCAGGAAGACTACAAGATGGCCGACCTCGCGTACGAGATGAACGTCGAGGCCGCCCGCCTGGCGCGTGCCGCGTGCGACAAGTACAGCACGCCGGACAAGCCGCGCTTCGTGGCCGGCGCGTTCGGCCCGACGCCAAAGACCGCCAGCATCAGCCCCGACGTCAACGACCCGGGCGCGCGCAATGTCTCGTTCGAGGAGCTGCGCGATTCGTACTACCAACAGGGCAAGGCCCTGCTTGAGGGCGGCGCCGATGTGTTCCTGGTCGAGACGATCTTCGACACGCTCAACGCCAAGGCCGCGCTGTTCGCGATCGATCAGTTGTTCGAAGACACCGGCGAACGCGTGCCCGTGATGATCTCGGGCACCGTGACCGATGCCTCGGGCCGCATCCTGTCCGGCCAGACCGTTGAGGCGTTCTGGAACAGCCTGCGCCATGCCAAGCCGGTCACGTTCGGCCTGAACTGCGCGCTCGGCGCGACGCTGATGCGCCCATACGTCGCCGAACTGGCCAAGGTGTGCGATGTCGCGGTGTCGTGCTATCCGAACGCCGGTCTGCCGAATCCGATGAGCGATACCGGCTTCGACGAAACGCCCGAAGTCACGTCGGCGCTGGTGGAGGAATTCGCGGCGTCCGGCCTGGTGAACCTGGTCGGTGGCTGCTGCGGCACCACGCCGGACCATATCGCCGCGATCGCGCAGCGCGTGGCTGGTAAAGCGCCGCGGGTGTGGGCAAACTACAGCGAAGGCACGGCCGCCTGATCCGGGCGCCGGCTGTCAAGGAGACGACGATGTCCCGCATCGACAAGCTAACGATCACCGGCTACAAGTCGATTGCCGAGCTGCGAGATTTCGAACTCCGGAATCTCAATGTTCTGATTGGCGCCAACGGTGCGGGCAAGTCGAATTTTATTTCGCTGTTTCGAATGCTTGCGGAGATGGCAGACGAGCGTTTGCAGTCTCATGTGCAGAAGCAGGGTGGCCCGGATGCATTGCTGCACTACGGTCGCAAGACGACGGAACGGATTCATGGAGGCTTGACCTTTGCATCGGGGCAGTACCGCTTCGATTTGGTACCTACAAACGACAACCGGCTGATTTACGACGACGAGCAGGTTCTCAAGGACGATGGGCTGCCAGGTGGGTTCAGGCATGGCAGCCATGCCGAGAGCAAAGTCGGATCGCTGATGAGGGGGTGGTCGGAGCAATCAACTTTTCGCGATTGGCGTGTCTACCATTTTCACGA
>JAFAJB010000176.1 GCA_019236395.1 Cupriavidus sp. | reverse complement strand
GCGCGTTACACTTGCGGCTTCGCCCCAATCCAGCTGGCTCCGACGGAGCCCTTCCCCCGAGATGTTGAGTCGCCTGCAGCAATCCCTCATTGCCCTCGTCGCCGTGGTCGTGCTCGGCCTGTTGTGGTTCGTTGGCAATGACAAGGGCGACGTCGTGCCGGTCGAGACCACCGTGGCGCCCTCCGCCGCGCCAGCCAGCACGCCGCGCGGCATTCCGCGCAACGGCACGCTGGACCCGATCAGCATCGATCCCAATCGTCCCGCCGACGTGCTGTCCCAATACCAGGCCGACAGCCTGTTTGCCGACTATCGCGACAATGCTGGCGAAGCCGACGACCGTTATCGCGGCAAGTACTTCATCGTCGAAGGCGTGGCCAGCGGCATTCGCCGCGATGGCAGCAACGTGTTCCTGGAAATCCGCACAAGCAACCCGGGCGAGCTGGTCCGCGCGAACCTGCTGCGGCAGCAGATCTGCGGCCCGGCCGGCCGGACCTGCGAGGTCGAGGCACGTGCCACGATGGTCCGGCGCGGCCAGAAGGTTGCCGTGGAATGCACGGGCGCCGGGCAAGGAGAAGGCGGCACGCCGCTACTGACCGAATGCCTGATTCGCGGCGGCGCCAACTAAAACCCATGCCAGCCTGACCGCATCCGTCACATTGGTGATTTGCGGCATCTGTGCCCCGCTGTTCGGCGATTTGACTGCACGCCGGTACGCCTACAGTACTGAGGCATGCTGCCGGCAATGCGCCCCTCATTCGAGTCCGGGCAGCCGGCACCCTCGCCGACGCGATTCAGGACACATGATGAAGAGAGCAACGATTGCCGCCGCACTGGCCCTGCTGGCCACGGGCTGTTCCACCTACCAGGCCGTCACGCCGGTCGAGCGCGCGTTCCAGGCTGACCCGATCGCCAGTTACCAGCCTGGTCCCTACGGCGGCCCGGCGCAGATCCGCGTCGACGGCAACCGCGTGGTCGGTGCAGACGGCGTGTTGTTTTGCGTCATCACCAACGAAGTGAACGGCAACGCCTACGTGGAGACCTTCGCGAATGCCCTGCGCGCGCGCAACTTCGAGGTGAAGATCCTGCCCGCGTATTCGTCGGTGTCGTCGTGCCCGATGACGGCCACCTACACCGTACAACGTTCGAACTATCTGACGCCGTTCCTCGTCTCGGCCGACATCACGGTCTTCCGCAACGGCGAGCGCGTCGGCAAGGCCATCTACAACGCCAATCGCAGCGCCGGAGGCATCAACCTCAGCAACTTTATCCCGCCCGAATTCAAGATCGAGGAACTGGTCGACCAACTGTTCCCGGGCCTGAAACCGCAGCCGGCGCCAGCCCAGGCGGCACCGGCTGCGAATCCGGCATCGGGCGCAGCCCCGGCCGCCTGAGTCGCTGAGTCGCTGAGTCGCTGAGTCGAATAATCCCGGCCGGTCAGGCCAGCCGGAACACCTCCACCGCCTGGCGCAGCTCCTGCGCCTGGTGATGGAGGCTCTCGGCAGCGGCGGCGGCCTCCTCGACGAGCGCGGCATTCTGCTGCGTTGCCGCATCCATCTCGGCCACCGCGCCGCTCACCTGGCCCAGCCCCTGCGACTGCTCGCGTGACGCCACGCTGATATCGCCCATCAACGCGGCGATGCCTTCCACACGGCGCACGATGTCATCGATGGCCGTGCCGGCCTGCTGGACGGCCTCATTGCCGGTCTTCAGGTCGGCGACGGTCCGCCCGATCAGTTGCTTGATCTCGCCCGCCGCACCGGCGCTGCGCTGCGCCAGGCTGCGCACTTCACCGGCCACGACCGCAAACCCGCGCCCATGCTCGCCGGCCCGTGCCGCTTCCACGGCCGCGTTGAGCGCCAGGATATTGGTCTGGAAGGCGATGCCGTCGATCATGCCGATGATGTCCACCACTTGCTGGGCATTGCGATGGATATCGGCCATGGTGTCGACCACCCGCGCCACCGTGCTGCCACCGGCGCGCGCCGCGTCGGCCGCGCTGGTGACCGCCGCGTTAGCATCGTGCGCGTTGTCGGCGTTCTGCTTCACGGTGGCGGACAGCTCATCGAGGCTGGCGACGGTACGCTCCAGGCTGCCTGCCTGTGACGCGGTGCGGGCCGACAGATCGGCATTGCCGCTTGCGATCTGGCTTGTGCTGCTGGCGATCGCGCCAACGCTGCCACGCACCTTGTCGACGATGCCGGACAGCCCCTGGCCGATGCCATCGATGGCGCGCATCAGCCGGCCGATCTCGTCGTTGCGATGGCTGTCCAGGCGTGTGGTCAGATCGCCGGCGGCCAGGCGCGCCGCGGCATCAGCCGCATGGGCCAACGGCTGACTGACGCGCCTGCGCAGCAGCCACCAGAAGCCCGCCGACACCGCCAGCGCCACCAGCAGGCCACCGGCCAGGAAGCGGTTGCGGCTCGCCTCGAGGTCATCGCGCAGCGACGCCAGCGGCACGGTACCGGCAATCACCCACTGCCACTCCGGATAGCTGGCAAACGCGGTCAGGCGCTCGGTGGGCACGCCATTGCCGAGCTTCACCGTGTTGATGACAGCGCCATCCTTGGCGGCGATCATGTCGCGAACCCAGGGCTTGCCGTCGGCATCCTTCGCGTCGATCTGCACGGTACCCTCGCTGCCGCCGCGATCGACGATCACCTTGCCCTGATCCGCACCGGGCCGGGCATCGATGATCATGAAATGGCCGTCGTCGCCAATCTTCTTGCGGCGGATCCGGTTCTTCAGCGCGGCCAGTTCGGTCTCCACGTTGACCCCCACGAACAGCGCGCCGACGATCTTGCCGGTGGCATCGCGCACCGGCTCGTACTTGCTCATGTATGGCTTGCCGAACAGCCACGCGAGCGAGCGATACGACCTGCCCGCCGACACCGCGGCGAAAGCCGGGCTGGAGCGGTCCAGCAGCGTACCAATCGCGCGTTCGCCGCCCTGCTTCTTGAGCGATGTGGTGACACGGACATAGTCGTCACCAGTACGTGCGAACACCGTGGCCACCACACCGCCCGTGTGGGCGAAGAACCGGTCCGGCACCTCGAAGCTGTTGTTGAGCACGATATCGCCGCTGCGGAACGCTGGCGTTGCCGTGCCGGCCACCTGGATCGACTGGGACGGGTCCACCGCATACGGTCCAGGCAGCACGGAAGCCAGGTTCAGCATGAAGCGGTCAGCCTGCTCCAGCATCGTGTCGTCAAGCTGATCCACGAGCTCGCGCAATATCTGGCTCTCGGCCGTGATCGCATCGCGCGCCTGGCTTTCGAGCTGACGCATGCTGCTCAGCGACAACGCCAGCGAAAACGCGCCGAAGGCGACGACCTGGACGGCCAGTACGATCAACGCGATACGGCTGCCGATACTGAGGCCGCCGGCCAGCAAACGTGTCCGGCCAGCGAAAGCCCGCCTTGGCAGGGAAAGGGATGGAGTTGGAATCAAGGGGCGCTCCGTGACAGGTCTCCATGCGCTCATGACGCATGGGCGACGCCCGCTCTACCGGCAGGTCGTCACAACGCAGATATCGGATCGCGTGAAACCGCCCTTGAATTCAGGAAATGCTTACTCTAACCGGCACGGTTGGCCAGGAAGAAGTTTCAGGATGAAGGGAAGCGATTCCGGCCCGGACGCGGGGCTGCAGACAGTACAAGCCGCACGGCAAGGCAAATGGGCTTTATGAAGATCGGGGCCGGGCGACGCCTCTTGAGGGGGCATCTTGCCGGCGCACCGCGGTAAATCGTTGATTCGCCCGATAACGCTGTGATCGGGCTCAGGCTCAGGCTTCCAGCCGCCCCAGGCGCACCACCGTGACGCCCGGCCGCAACTGGCGCAGCGACGGCATCACAAGCACGCAGTTGGGATAGGGTGTGACCACCGGCTCACCATCACGCCAGCCGATCACGGTCCCGGCCTCCGCAAACGTTTCCAGCCCGGTGTAGGGGCCCGCAAAGCGGAAGTCCATGCTGCTGGCCACCACAGGCTCGGTCACGCGGATCACGCGCTGCGCGGCCGGCAGCGGACGCAGCCAGCCGCCCGGCAGATCGGCTTCATCGACGATGCCCGCGTTGAGCAGGAAGCGTGCGGTGCTGTCGCGTGCCACGTCGACGGACGAGGTCTCCCAATGCTGACCGCACTCGATCAGCAGCGCGTTGCGCGGGCTGGCCGGATCGCCGAAACCGGCGTAGTCGCGCATGCGGCGGCCTTCCGGATGGCCCTCGTCGACGATGATGTCGGCCGGTGCACCAATCGCTTGCGACAACGCAATGCCCTTGTCGAGCGGACCGGACACGATCAGCGGGCGGCTCTTCTCGTGCATCGAGTGCAGGTCGAGCAGCAGGTCCACTGTGTCCACCACGGGGCGCATGGCACGCGCGCGGCGCAGCTCCGATGAGTCGCGCGACGCGTCGTCGAGCACCGCCGCCGTCCAGACCCGGTTGAAATCCTGGTCGACAAAACGCGAGGCATCGGGCACCGCCGCGTCGAACCGGGCGTAGGCATCGACATTGGCGAACGACAGCGTGAGCTTGCCGCGCCGCGGGCGCAGGCCATGTTCGAGCAGCCCGGCCACGGCAATCGCGCCGCACACTTCGTTGCCATGCGTCAGCGCATTGACCATCACGTGCGGCCCGGGCAGGCCGCTGTCGAACGTATGGACGTAGGCGATGCCGGTGTTGCCATCGGCATACGGGCGGATATCGGGAAACGCGACTTCAACGGGGTAGGCGTCGGCGTTGGGAGTGGTCTGCGTCATCAGGACTTCCTTGCGGTTACTGGCGGATATCGGCGGCTTGCACGATGGTGCGGTACTTGCCGGTCTCGCGCTTGATGAAGCTCGCGAACTGGGCCGGATTGGCCGGCGCCACCTCCACGCCAGCTTCGGCCAGCTTCTTGCGTACGTCAGGCATGGCCAGTACGGCCTGCATTTCAGTATTCAGGCGATCGATAACAGGGCGCGGCGTGGCAGCCGGCGCCATCAATCCAAACCATACACCCATGTCGACACCCTTGAGCGCCGGGGTCTCGGCCAGTGCCGGTACGTTCGGGGCCACGCTGGCGCGGCGGGCCTCCGTCACGCCATAGGCACGCACGCGGCCGGCCTGGATATGCGGCAGCGCCGACGACAGCACCATCACCGCCAGGTCGATCTGGCCGCCGAGCAGGTCGGTGGACATCGCCGAGGCGCCCTTGTACGGCACGTGGGTGATGCTGACCTTGCCCTGCTGCTTGATCAGTTCGCCAGCCAGGTTCAGCGGTGTGCCGATACCGGACGACGCGTAGGACAGCTTGCCCGGCTCTGCCTTGGCCAGCGCCATCAGCTCGCCGGCGTCCTTGGCCGGCAGTTGCAGCTTGCCGACCAGGACCATCGGCTGCGTGCCGACGAACGTGATCGGTGCGAGATCCTTTTCGCCGTCGTAGCGCACCGCGGGATTGGTCAGGCGCGCGATCGACACCTCGCTGCCCGAGCCCAGCAGCAGCGTGTAGCCGTCGGCGTCGGCCTTGACCACCTTCTGCGCGCCGATCGTGCCGCCGGCGCCGCCGAGGTTCTCGATCACCACGCTCTGGCCCAGCCGCTTGCCCAGTTCCGGCGCCACGGTGCGTGCGACCAGATCGACACTGCCACCTGCCGTATAGCCCACCACCAGCGTGATCGGCTTGGTGGGGTAACTACCGGCCGCGCCCGCGGCAAATGCACAACTGGCAAGGGAAGCGGCAACGGCCGCGCGCAGCAGGGTCTTCATGATTTCTCCGGGCAGTTCTAGGAATGTTGTCCGGCGATGGTAGAGAGGCGCGCAGCTGGTGACATGCAGCTTTGGCAATGTCGGTTGCCGTTTCGGCAATAGTTGGCGTGCTCCCCTCCCCCGCGTGCAGGAGCGGGGAGCAACCCGTACCTAGATCATCGATGCCGCGCGCCAGAACGCCTCGGCCAGCGGCCGCATCTGCGCACGCGGGCGATACAGGCGGATATCGAGCGCCAGGTCGGCCGAATCGCCGCCCTGAAGATCGGCACGCACGAGGCGTCCCGCATGAAGGTCGTCGGCAATCAGCCGCGCCGGCAGCCAGGCCAGCCCCATCTTCTGGCGCACCATCTCGTGCACAGATTCGGCAAAGTCGCTGACCGCGATGACATCGAGCCAGCTTGCCAGCTTGCGGCGGGCGATCTCCTGGTTGACCATCCGGCCCATCGTCAGCGTCTCCGCATAGGCGATCATCGGCACCGGCACAGGACGCGCGCCAGCCTTCGGACGCTGCAGCCGGAACGCCGGACCGCCGCGCGCATCGGCAGCGGACACGCAAACCAGCCGTTCGACGCCCACCGGGTGGAATGCATAGCGCGCATCGTCGAGCATCACCGGCAGGTCGTGCGGGCTGTAGCACAGCAGGAAATCGGCATCGCCCTCGGTGAACATCTCCAGCGCATCGTGCGTGGAGTGTGTGGAGAGCCGCGTACGGAAGCCGGCGCCGGCAGCGTCACCGCGCAACGCCTCGCGCAGGCCGGCGAGCCATGCGGGCACCATCGAGCGTGCAAGCGTCTTGCCAGTGGCGATGGTCAGTGTGCTGGCGTCGGCCCGGTGTGCCGCGCGCAGCGAAAGGCGCGCTTCGTCGAGCGTGCGCAGCGCCGCCTGTGCGGCTTCCAGGAACTGGCGGCCTTCGGCAGTCAGCCGCACTGGAAACGCACTACGGTCGATCAAAGGTGCGCCGGCCCAGACTTCAAGCGCCTGCATGCGTCGGCCGAACGCGGGCGGCGTCACGTTGCGCAACTCGGCGGCGCGCGCGAGACTCCCGGCCTGGGCCAGGCAGACGAAATCTTCGAGCCAACGGATATGCATGGGGAGGGCGGGCGGTGATGCCGCATTGTAGCGTCGCCGACGCGGCTGGAGATTTCGCCATGGCCCCGCACCGCGGATGGCAATCGTTCGCGCGTTTGAAACTGCAAAAAAAGGCCGAAAAAAAATCCGGCGCTTCGGCAGAATCACAGTGCGCCCTGGCTGGACGTACCATGTCCGGCATAAATGCGACATCGGAAACGGATAACTACCCACGGAGACACGATGCCCATACCGGCCTCCCAGGCTGTCGAGGATTCGACACGCCGCCAGTTCCTGAAGGTTGGCGCCGGGTTTTCGGCCGCCATCGCCTGCTCGGCGTTGCTGCCATCGCTGACCGGTTGCTCACCTGCCAGCGCACTGCCACAGGCGGGCATGGCATTCCTGCGGCCTGACGATGTGGCGCTGTTCCGCGCGCTGCTGCCGGCGGTTGTCAGCGAACTTGAATCGGTCGACCCGGCACAGCGCGAGAAGCGCCTGCATGCGGCCGTGGTCAACATCGACGGCACGATCGCCACGATGGTCCAGAACGGCCAGAAGGAACTGCGCAAGCTGCTGGACCTGCTCTCCAGCACCGCGCTGCGCTGGGCCGTGGCTGGCGTGAGCACGTCATGGGAGCAAGCCACGCCAGAGCAGGTGCGGGCATTCCTGACACGCTGGCGCACCAGCCGCTTTGCAACGCTCAATGCGGGCGGCGTGGTACTGGTCAAGCTGGCCAGCGTCGGTTACTTCGTGCTGCCCGATGCCTGGGCATCCAGCGGCTACCCCGGCCCAAATCCCGCGGTCTATCGCGCCATCCACAGCTGATCCACACCATGGCCATCAACGATATCTACGGCGCAGGCATTGCGGCCGGCTGGAAAGTGCTCGACGCCGCCACGTTCACGGCACCACGCACGTTTGACGCGGACGTCGCCATCGTCGGCAGCGGCGCGGGGGGCGGCATCGCCGCCGAAGTGCTCAGCGAAGCGGGCCTCAATGTGCTGCTGCTCGAAGAGGGCGGGCTCCATACTTCGGACAGCTTCAAGGACATGGACGAGGCACGCGCCTATCGCGACCTCTATCAGGAGGCCGCCGCACGCGCGACGTCGGACGGCGCCATCTCCATCCTGCAGGGCCGCTCGGTGGGCGGCAGCACCACGGTGAACTGGTCGTCGAGCTTCCGCACACCGCCGAAAACGCTGGCGCACTGGGCCGCAGAACACGCCGTCACCGGACACAGCGAGGCCGAGATGGCCCCGTGGTTCGCAAG
Organism: Cupriavidus sp.; assembly: GCA_019236395.1. Lineage (GTDB taxonomy): Bacteria > Pseudomonadota > Gammaproteobacteria > Burkholderiales > Burkholderiaceae > Cupriavidus. Next base: position 11,786 of record JAFAJB010000176.1, on the reverse strand, counting down.
AATCGAAGCGCGGCTGAACATGGCGCCATGGGCGATGGATCCCAACCCGAACAACACGGTGCTCAAGCGTGGCTGCGAAAAGCTCGGCTGGGAATGGCATGTCATTCCGCGCAACGTGAAGGGCTGCTGGAACTCCGGCTATTGCGGGCTGGGCTGCCCGGTCAACGCCAAGCAGTCGATGCTGGTATCGACGATTCCGAACGCACTCGCGCACGGCGCCACGCTGATCCATCGCCTGCGCGTGCGCACGATCGATCACGATGGCAAGACCGTGCGCGGCCTGACCGGAGACGCGCTGCGCAGCGACGGGTACACGGCCAGCGGCATTGCAGTCACCGTCCGTGCAAAACACGTGATTGCCGCGGGCGGCGCGATCAACACCCCAGCGCTGCTGCTGCGCTCGCGCGTGCCGGACCCGAACGGACGCATCGGTCACCGTACGTTCATTCATCCGGTGAATCTGAGCATCGCCGAAATGCCGGAGAAAATTGATCCATACTATGGCGCGCCGCAGTCAGTCGCCTCCGACCACTTCCAGTGGCGCGATGGCGCGACTGGACCGATGGGCTACAAGCTCGAAGTGCCGCCAATGTTCCCTGGCATCAGCGCAGGCGTGTTCAATGCGCTGGGCGACGACCTCAGACGCCAGATGGCCACGTTGCCGCACACCAACGCCATGCTGGCCCTGTTGCGCGACGGCTTCGTACCCGAGAGCCCCGGCGGGCGCGTGCGCATCGCCGACGACGGCAGCCCCGTGCTGGACTACGACGTGACCGACTACATCTGGGACGGCGTGCGCCGCGCCTACCTGAGCATGGCTGAAGCACAGTTCGCAGCCGGCGCAAAACGGGTACGCCCCGCCCACCTCGATGGTCAGGACTACACGAACTGGGCACAGGCACGCGAGGCCATCGGCCAGTTGCCGCTGAAGAAATTCCGATCGCTACTGTTCACCGCACACCTGATGGGCGGCTGCGCGATGAGCGATGATCCGCAGCGCGGCGTGGTCAACAGCGCGGGGCGCCATCATCAACTGGAGAATCTTTCCGTGTTCGACGGCTCGGTCTTCCCGACCAGTATTGGTGCGAACCCTCAGTTGTCAGTGTTTGCACTCACGGCGCAGAATGTGACGGCACTGGCGCGGACCATCACGTCGTGATTCAAACAGACCTGACATAGTTCGGGCTCGCACTTTAGAGGGCCTTTTCGAATATAAGTCTTGTGAAACACACGAGGCACTGGATAGGCTCCCTACATCCGTTTCAAGCATCCGTATGCCGATAGAGCGCGGAGCTGCAGCGGTCGTGGATTTTTGATTGCAGGGGTCCACTGCGGTTTCTTAGCGAGAGACGCCCCATGAAGACCGGGAAGACCACGGCAGGAGACACCAAGGCGCGCATCCTTGATGCGACCGAAAAGCTGTTCATTGAAGTCGGCTACGAAGCGACATCGCTCAGACAGGTTACGTCCCGGGCGATCGTCAATCTCGCTGCCGTCAACTATCACTTCCGCAGCAAGGAAATCATGATGCAGTCGGTGCTCGGTCGCCGGCTGGATCCGCTCAATATCCGTCGTCTCGCATTGCTGGATGCTTGCGAAGCGCGCTGGCCGGGTAACGAGATCTGCTGCGAGCACGTGATGGGCGCACTGTTCGTGCCCGCGCTCCAGATGGCGCGCGAGCCCGAGATCGGCGGCCCATCGTTCCTGCGCCTGTTGGGGCGCGTGTATTCGGATACTTCCCCGTTCATCCAGTCCTGGCTGATGGGGCACTACGCCCCCGTGTTCGGCCGCTTCTTCGAGGCGTTCGCACGCGCGCTGCCTGACGTGCCGCGTCAGGACCTGGGCTGGCGCCTGCATTTCGCGCTCAAGGCGCTCGCTGGCGTGCTGGCCGGCGACGAACTCGGCAACCTGATGCCTGCGTTCACGCAAGGCAAGCGAATGAGCGATGCGCAGGTGCTGGCGCAACTGACGTCGATGGTGGTGGCGGCCCTCAAGGCCCCGACGCCGGCGCCGCAGGAACTCGGTGCATTGCAGGACGTGTTCGAGATCGGCGTGACCCAGCACGCCGACGAGCAGGCTCAACTCGCGACGCTGAATGACACTGCTGAAAGCGAGGCCCAACAGGTAGCTGCAGTCGCGGCTACGACGGATCGCGCCAGACGCAGTGCGCGCGCCGTCCGCAGCGAAGGGACGTCGCGATCGGCCACCGCCAGTGTGGTGGTACACCGCGAGCACTGCGCGACCTTCCCAAGCAACCCGCTCGACGACTGGATGCGCACCCGCTCCAGGTCCTAGCCTTCTACACAAGCGGCATCCTTCGCAATGCAAAAAGGGCGAAGCCTTGCGAGCTTCGCCCTTTCTGTTCTGCGGGATCGATGACTTACTGCGTCGTCGTTGTCTGCGGCACAGGCTGCTGCGCCACCGGTCCCTTTTCGATCAGCCCGCCGCCCAGCGCGCGGTAAAGGTCGATCGAATTGACCAGGCGCAACTGACGCGCGGTCACCAGGTCCTGCTCGGCGGAGAACAACTGGCGCTGCGCGTCGAGCTCGTCAAGATAGCTGGCCACGCCGCTGCGAAAACGCATGCGCGCCAGTTCGTAGCGTGCGGCTTCGGCATTGACCTGCTGCTCCTGGCCGGCCACCTGATCCTCTAGCGTGCCACGGGCCACCAGGGCATCCGCCACTTCACTGAACGCTGTCTGGATCGTCTTCTCGTAGTTGGCGATCTGGATGTTCTTGCGCACGTTGGCCAGGTCCAGGTTCGACAGGTTCCGGCCATAGTCGAAGATCGGCAGCACGAGCTGCGGTGCAAACGACCATACGTGAGCACCGGAGTCGAACAGGTTCGAGAACGACGTGCTGATGGTCCCGGCATTGGCCGTCATCGTGATACGCGGGAAGAACGCCGCACGTGCCGCGCCGATGTTCGCGTTGGCCGACAGCAGTTGCTGTTCGGCCTGGCGAATGTCCGGACGTTGCGTCAGCAGCTCCGAGGGCAGGCCCTCGGGAATGTCGCTGATGATGTGCTCGTCAGACAGACGCATCGGTGCAGGCAGGTTCGGGATCTCGGCGATCGGCTTGCCCACCAGCACTTCGAGCGCGTTCTGCGCCTGCGCACGCTGACGCGCGAGCTGCGCGGCAGCCACGCGGGCCTGCGCAACCAGCGATTCGTTGTCACGCAGGTCCAGCGCCGAGGTCGCTCCGGCATCGAAGCGCTTCTGCGCCAGCTCGTACGTGCTTTGGCGCGTGGTAAACGTATCGCGGGCCAGCTGGTATTGCTCGGCGAACGCGCGTTCGGCCAGATAGGCCTTGGCCACTTCCGATACCAGCGAGATATACACGGCGCGGTGCGCCTCCTCGGTGGCCAGGTACTGGGCCAGCGCGGCGTTCGACAGGCTGCGCACGCGGCCGAAGAAGTCGAGCTCCCACTGCGTCACCGAAAGGCCAACCTGATAGACGTTGCCGGTGAACGATTGGTCGATACCCGACGTCGCCCCCGAGAAACGGCCACGCTGGAAACCTGCGTTGGCGTTCACGGTCGGCAGCAGATCCGCGCGCTGGATCTGGTACTGCGCACGGGCTTCCTCGATACGCAACGCGGCCGTGCGCAGGTCACGGTTGTTCTCGAGCGCGGTTTCGATCAGCCCCTGCAGCCGCGGGTCCGTGAAGAACTCGCGCCAGCCGATATCGGTGGCACGGCGCGTTTCACCGCTCTTTACCTCGGCAGTGGCATAGCCTTCCGGTGCGGCCGGATAGCCGCCCGCGACGGGCGCGGCAGGGCGCTCGTAGTGCGGCGCCATCGTGCAGCCGCTCAGCACCCCGGCCACCAGCAGCAATGTGGTCAGTGTCTTGGTCATAGTCAGATTTCCTTCTGGCCTTCCAGGCGCGCCATTTCCCGCTCGTGCTGGGCCTTGCTGCCCTTGAAGCGGCTGCGCACCACCACGAAGAATACCGGCACCAGGAAGATCGCGAGCAGCGTGGCCGTGATCATCCCGCCCATCACGCCGGTACCGATCGCACGCTGGCTACCCGAACCCGCGCCCGTGGCGATTGCCAGCGGCAGCACACCCAGGATGAACGCCATCGACGTCATCAGGATCGGTCGGAAGCGCAGGTGCACCGCTTCAAGCGTTGCATCGACGAGGCTGCGGCCCTGGGCTTGCAGGTCCTTCGCGAACTCCACGATCTGAATCGCGTTCTTGGCCGACAGACCGATCGTGGCGATCAGGCCCACCTTGAAGTACACGTCGTTGGGCATGCCTCGCAGCGTCACGCCGAGCAGCGCGCCGATCACGCCAAGCGGCACCACCAGCAACACCGCCACCGGGATCGACCAGCTCTCATAGAGCGCTGCCAGACACAGGAACACGATCACCAGCGACAGCGTGTACAGAATCGGCTCCTGCGAACCAGCCAGACGTTCTTCATACGACTGACCGGACCACTCGAAGCCAAATCCTGGCGGCAGCTTGGCGAAGTTCTCCTCCATCACGCGCATCGCCTCGCCGGTGGATTGACCCGGCGCGGCCTGGCCCGCGAGCTTCACCGCCGGCATGCCGTTGTAGCGCTCCAGACGCGGCGAACCCATGACCCACTGCGACGTGGCGAATGCTGCGAACGCCACCATGTCGCCGTTGGCGTTGCGCACGCGCAGCTTGGTCAGGTCGTCAGGCAGACGACGGTCCGCGCCTTCGGCCTGCACGATCACGCGGCGCACGCGGCCTTCGTAGATGAAGTCGTTCACGTACGAGGAGCCGAACGCGATGGACAGCGTCGAGTTGATGTCCGCCACCGATACGCCCAGCGCACGCGCCTTCTCGCGATCGATATCGATACGCAACTGCGGCGCGTCTTCCTGGCCTTCCGGACGCACGCCCTGCAGCACCGGCGACTTCGCCGCCATGCCCAGCATCATGTTGCGCGCTTCCATCAGCTTGGCGTGACCCTGACCGCTGCGATCCTGCAGACGGAAGTCAAAGCCCGACGAGTTGCCCAGCTCGGCAATCGCCGGCGGATTCAGCGGGAAGATGATCGCGTCCTTGATGAACGACAGCGCACCGAACGCACGGCCCACCAGCGCCTGTGCGGTCTGATCCGCACCCGGGCGTTCCTTCCAGTCCTTCAGTCGCACGAACGCGATACCGCCGTTCTGGCCACGACCGAAGAACGAGAAGCCCGCCACCGTGATCATCTGGTCCACCACCTTCGATTCCTTCTGCAGGTAGTAGTCCTCGATCTGCTTGAGCACACCGATCGTGCGCTCCTGCGTGGCACCCGTGGGCAGCTGCACCACCGTGATCATGTAGCCCTGGTCTTCATCGGGCAGGAACGACGACGGCAGGCGCTTGAACAGCACCACCACGCCCGCAATGATGACCAGGTAGATGATCACGTAACGGCCCGTGCGTTTCAGGATGCGCGCGACGATGCCCTGGTAGCTGCCCGACGCCGTGGTGAATGTACGATTGAACCAGCCGAAGAAGCCGGTCTTCTCATGGTGATGGCCTGCTTCCACCGGCTTGAGCATGGTCGCGCACAGTGCCGGGGTCAGCGTCAGCGCCAGCAGCGCCGAGAATCCCATCGAAGCGATCAGCGACAGCGAGAACTGGCGATAGATGTTGCCGACCGAACCCGAGAAGAACGCCATCGGGATGAACACGGCGGTCAGCACCAGCGTGATGCCGATGATGGCGCCCGTGATCTGGCCCATCGCCTTGCGCGTAGCTTCGCGCGGCGAGAGGCCTTCCTCGCTCATGATCCGCTCGACGTTTTCGACCACCACGATGGCGTCGTCCACGAGAATACCGATCGCCAGCACCATGCCGAACATTGTCAGCACGTTGATCGAGAAGCCGAACGCGAGCATCGCGCCGAACGTACCGAGCAGCGCCACCGGCACCACCAGCGTCGGAATCAGCGTGGCACGGAAGTTCTGCAGGAACAGGTACATCACCAGGAACACCAGCACCACGGCTTCGAGCAGCGTCTTGACCACTTCCTCGATCGAGATCTTCACGAACGCGGAGGTGTCATATGGCACGCTGTACTCGTAGTCCGGCGGGAAGAAGCGCTGCAGTTCCTCCATCTTCGCGCGCACGGCGGTGGCCGTGGCCAGCGCGTTGCCGGTCGGGGCCAGCTTGATGGCGATGGCCGATGCCGGCTTGCCGTTGATGCGGGCCAGCGTCGAGTAGTCGGCACCGCCGAGCTCCACGCGGCCGACATCCTTGATGCGCACCGACGAACCATCCGGATTCACGCGCAGCAGGATGTTGGCGAACTCCTCAGGCGTGTTCAGCCGGCTTTCGGTGCTCACCGTCGCGTTGAGTTCGGTGCCCGACGGCGAAGGCGTGCCGCCCAGCTCGCCCACGGCGACCTGGATGTTCTGCTCCGAAACGGCAGCCCTGACGTCGAGCGGCGTGAGGTTGTACCCGGTCAGCTTGGCCGGGTCCAGCCAGATCCGCATCGCGTACTCGGTACCGAACAGATCGGCCGCGCCCACACCGGGTACGCGGCGGATCGAGTCCACCACCTGGGCCGACACGAAGTTGCCGAGCTCGATCGCATCCGAATTGCCGGACTTGGACGAGACCGTGATGAACATCATGTAGTTGTTGCCGGCCTTGTCGACCCGCACGCCCTGTTGGCGCACCTCCGCCGGCAGGCGCGCTTCCACGCGCTTCAGGCGGTTCTGCACTTCCACGGAGTTCAGGTCGGCGCTCGAGCCCGGCGCGAACGAGATGTTGATCGTGGCCAGGCCGGACGACTCACTCTGCGACTCGTAATAGAGCAGGTTCGGCGCACCGTTGAGTTCCTGCTCGATCGGGGTCACCACGGTGTCCTCGATCGTCTTGGCCGATGCACCGGGGTAGGTCGTACTGACCGAGATGATCGGGGGCGCGATATTGGGGTACTGCGCGATCGGCAGTTGCAGGGTCGCAATCACCCCGCCCAGCACGATGATCAGCGCGAGCACCCACGCAAACACCGGCCGGTCGATAAAAAACTTCGCCATGAATCTGGCTCCCTATGTGTTGCGTGGTCAGCCTTGCTTGGCCGGCGTCTGCTCGGCGGGCTTGGCCTCGTTGCTGGCTTCGGACTTGCCGCCCTGCGCGCCTGCGGCCGATGCCGGCGCTGCAGCGGTCTGCGGGTTCTGGAACGGCACGGCCTTGGCAGGCGCGCCGGGCCGGACCTTCTGCAGGCCCTCGACGATCACCTTTTCGCCGCCCTTGAGGCCTTCGGTCACCACCCAGCGATCACCAATCGCCTGCGGCGCCTTGACCGGCAGTGCGGCCACCTTGCCGTCGTCACCCACCACCAGCACGCTTGCGCCCTGGGCGTTGCGGATCAGCGCGCGTTGCGGCACGGTCAGCGCGTTCTCGTCGACGCCCTGTTCGATCTTCACGCGCACGAAGGTGCCAGACAGCAGTTCGCGCTTCGGATTCTGGAACTCGGCACGCAGCGTGATCGAACCCGTGGTCGGGTCAACGGTCATGTCGGAGAACAGCAGCTTGCCGGTCATGCCGTATTCCTTGTCGCTGGCCTCCGGATACAGGTGCACGCGGGCACCGCCGTTCACGCCCTTGACCTGGCCGGACTCGATGGCACGACGCAGGCGCGCCACCTGGGAGGCCGGCTGCGTGAAGGTCACCCAGATCGGATCGACCTGCTCGACCGTGGTCAGCTTGGTGGCTTCGCCCTTGCCGACCAGCGCGCCTTCGGTGACCAAGGCACGGCCTACGCGGCCCGAGATCGGCGCGGTGACCGTGGTGTAGCCAAGGTTGATCTGCGCGGTGGTCACAGCGGCCTTGGCCGCTGCGATATCGGCATTGGCCTGGCCGGCGGCGGCCACGGCGTCGTCGTATTCCTGCTTGCTGACGGCGTTCGCGGCCACCAGCGGCTTGTAGCGCTCGGCCTTCTGGCGTGCGGAAACGGCATTGGCCTCGGCGCGCTCCAGCTGGGCCTTGGCCGAAGCCAGTTGCGCCTGGTACGGGGCGGGATCGATGCGGAACAGCACCTGACCGGCCTTCACCTCGCCGCCTTCGGTGTAGTTGCGCGACAGCACGATGCCTTCCACGCGAGCGCGTACTTCGGCGGTACGCACGCCTTCCAGGCGGCCCGGCAATTCATTGACGACAGCGACGGAGGACGGCGTGACGGTCACGACACCGACTTCCGGCGGCGGCATTGCGCCGCCCTGGGGGGCTTTCTGGCCGCAGGCGGACAACGCCAGCACCGCCACGGCGGCGGCAACGCTACGGATTTGTTGGGACTTCCTCATCGATAACCCCATGATGGCAATTTGAGATCTGCCGCAACGCCTGGAACGCGACGGTCACAGGGCAACACGCCCCGGGGGCGGGACATGGCGGCCAAACAGGTCTTGCTGATTACCAGGCGCGGCACGACAACCGGCAGCGCGCTGGAACGTTTGCTTTAAACAGGCAGGATTTCCCGGATCGGCTAGCGGCTACGTCACTTTGCGTGCGAGCCATCACAAAAATCAGGTTGGCCGAATCCCGGGTAGGCGCGTAGTATAGATACATTCGCGCATGTATGTAAGTCTCGGATTGCAATTTGGGACGATTACAACACCTGATGATGATTGCGTGCGATGGAATGCTCGTCCGATTCGAGCATGATTATTCCATTCACGGTACGATTCGCCCCGCCGAGTGCGCCGCGCAATTTGGAGAGAACCGCCCCCCGCCCGCAAGGCAAGGGCGTATGGAGACCCGACGGCAACCACCGTCCGGGAAGAGAGGAAATGGTCAGACGTACCAAGGAAGAAGCGCAAGAGACGCGCAACCGGATTCTGGATGCGGCAGAGGCCGTGTTCCACGCCCGCGGCGTGGCACGCCCGTCGCTGGCGGACATTGCCGAGGCGGCAGGTGTCACGCGCGGTGCGATCTACTGGCACTTCAAGAACAAGAGCGACGTGTTTGCCGCGATGTGCGACCGCGTCAACCTTCCCGTCGAAGCGCTCTGTTCCCCTGAGCGCCTCGCTACGCAGGAAGACCCCCTTGGCGGCATCCGCGACATCTGCGCATTCGTATTCCGCCAGACCGTGACCAATCCCCAGTGGCGCCGCGTGTTCGAGATCATCTTCCACAAATGCGAGATGGTCGAAGACAACGGCGCCATTTTTGAGCGCCAGCGGCAATCGCATCAGGACGGCATGGTGAAGATGCGCGAACACCTGCGCCTTGCCATGGAACGTGGCCAGCTTCCCGCGGAACTGGACCTGCCACTGGCCGTCAATGCCTTCCACGCCGCGATCGGCGGCGTACTGTCCCACTGGCTGTTTTCCCCCGAGGATTTCGATCTGAATCGCGAAGCCGAGCGCCTGGCGGACGCCTTCGTCGATACGCTGCGCCTGTCGCCAGCACTGCGCATGGGCTATGTGCCGCGCCCGATGGCGCCGCTCGATGCGGAAATGGCCGCGCTATGCGAGCGCCAGCCCCAGCAGGCCATGGCAGGCTGACGGCTGCGGCCACGCCCTAGCCGCGCATCGCCTCGCGCCAGCGCGCGATGAACACCTTCTTGCGTAGTGCATCCTGTCCGGCCAGCAAGCCCGGGCCGACGCTGATCGGCCTGAGCGCATAGCCCAGACGCTCGGCCAGCGCGTTGGCCGTGTGGGTGCTGTCGGAATCGGTACGAATCGTGTAAAGCTGCGACGTCGACTGCCCCAGCCGCGCCTGTCCCTCGCGCGACAGCAGGAAGTCCAGCCACAAGCGCGCGGCATGCGGCCGCGGTGCCTGTCGTGCGATGAACGCCACACGCGACATCACCAGCGTGTAGTCGCGCGGCGCAATGACGCCGATGCCCGCTCCGCGCTCCATCAGTGACAGCGCATACGAGCCCAGCAGGTTGTAGCCCAGCACCAGTTCTCCGCTGGCGATGCGTTCGATCATGTCCGCCGTCGACGCGGACAGCTGCACGCGCGCACGGCCCAGCGCCTGCGCCAGGTACCAGAACTCGCTACCCATGCGGGCGTCCTGCTGCGCGAGCAGGTAGCCGACGCCCGAACGCTCCACGTCGTAGGTCACGATCCTGCCGCGCCATTGCGGCGAGCGCTCCTGCAGCAGCCGCGCCAGGCCGCTGCGGCTGCCCGGGATATGGGTACCGGCAAATTGCTGACGGTTGTAGACGATCACCGCGGGCTCGAACGTGGTACCAAACGCCTCGTCGCGCCACACCGCCCAGCCGGGCAGGCCGTCGCGCTCCGGCGATTCGTAGCGCTGGGCATAGCCATCGTTGACGAGCTTGATCTGCAGGTCCATCGCCGTGCTCCACAGCACATCCGCGAAGTCCGCCACCCGCGCCGGCCGGTTGGTGCCCAGGCTTGCGCTTTCGGCCAGGAACCGATTGTGCAGTTCGATCGTGTTCAGGTCCTGGTAGCGCACCCGAATGCCAGGGTAGCGCGCCTCGAATGCGTCGATCAGTGGCTGTGCGATCTCGAGATCGGTCGAACCGTAGACCATGACCTGCCCTTCGCGCTGGGCGCGTGCGATCACCTCGATGTAGTCGTTCGGATAGCCTGCCGGGACACGTGTCGCAGACTGCGCGAATGCCGGCACCCCCGCGGCCATGGCGGCGCCCGCCAGCAGCAACTGACGGCGTGTGGCATGAACCGGGGATGGCAGGGAGTCGGGCACGGTGGGCACGCGTTTAGGACACGGACAAAGGGCGCCGCCATTATAGGACGATGCCCGGCGACACCGTCCGGCACCGCGGCGGTATCATAGGCGCCCGCGGGGGACAGCCTCGCGTACAGATCGAGAGCGGGCAGAGGAGGTCCGGCATGCGCATCCTGCTGGTGGAAGACGAGGTGGAACTGGCCCGATGGGTCACGCGCGCGCTCGAGCAGGGCGGCTTCGTGATCGAGCACGTCACCGATGGCCTGAAGGCCGAGGCCCGCCTGATGGCCGAGGAATATGACACCGTGGTGCTGGACCTGCGCCTGCCGGGCAAGGACGGGCTCGCCGTGCTGAAATCCATGCGCGGCCGCGACGACCGTACCCCCGTGCTGATCCTGACCGCACAGGACACGCTCGACGAGCGCGTGCGCGGCCTCAACCTCGGGGCCGACGACTACCTGCCCAAGCCGTTCGCGATCGCCGAACTCGAGGCCCGCATCCTCGCGCTGATCCGGCGCAGCCGTGGCCGGGCGCACCCGCGCCTGCAATGCGGGGCGCTGGTCTTCGACGGCGAGACGCGCAGCTTCACGCTCGGCGGCGCGCCGTTGTCCCTGACACCACGCGAATCGACATTGCTGGGCGCACTGCTGGCCAGGAGCGGCCAGCCGCTGACGAAGGCACAGCTGCTCGACAAGGTGTTCTCGCTCGATGCCGATGTGAGCCCGGACGCGATCGAGGTGCTGGTCTATCGCCTGCGCAAGAAGCTGGCCGGCCATGGCGTGACGATCGTCACGCTGCGCGGATTCGGCTACCTGCTCGAGCCGGAAGGCGGAACCTGACATGTGGCAGCGCCGCCTGCCTGTGCGGTCGTGGTTGCGCGGCAGCCTGCGCCGCCAGTTGCTGATACTGCTGGTGCCGGCGCTGGCACTGATGATGGCCGTCGACACCTGGTTCACCTATGGCACATTGCGCGACGCGGCCAACACGGCCTACGACCGCTCGCTGTACGGCTCGGTGCTGACGATCGACAACGCCATCGGCATGGCTGGCGAAAGCATCCAGCTATCGCTGCCCGATGCCGCCATGGAGATGTTCGAGACCGCCGCGCAGACCCATGTGTTCTATCGCGTATCGACGGAACGCGCGGGCC